>JBGGMQ010000426.1:0-5200 GCA_041287975.1 Verrucomicrobium sp.
TGGCGAAGCTGGTTTTCCATCTGGTCAGCCCGACCCGAAAGGCGCAAGAACTCCCGCTGCAGGTCGGTGGCCGACAGATGAAGCACTTCCACCTTTGGAAGAATCCGACGCAGGGTTTTGTCATGCTTGCGTAGACCTGCGTCAAACTTCACGGCGAGCTGGATCAGCTGCCGGACCACTCCGAAAAGCATGGAATCGATCCGACCTTGATTGCGAAACCAGCTACGGGGCCATTTGCGGTATTTTTGAGACTTTTTTTCCGCAAGCTTGAGGCCATCTTTGGCCTTGTTGAACGAGACTGGCTTGTAGTTGGATTGGGAAGATGATGAAGACCATTGTCCCGCATTCAAATCCGCCTCCATTTCATCCATGAACGCTTCGGTTGCGGCCCCTGCCGCAGCACTCGTTCGCATCTGGGTGACAAGCGATTCTGTGGTCAGATCGGGCATTCGAATCTCTGGCATGGGGGGCAACCTGGTCGATGAGAATTCGCCGTGCGGTAGTGTCCTCCACTCCCCCAGTCAAGGGAAACTTGACCTGCCCGCTTCTGCGCTAATTCAAGTTTGTGCGTGGGTTGGATTTGACTCGCACAAGTGGTGACTCGAAAGTTGACCATTCCACCGGCTATGCATGGTCCGTGGCGTAAAGTCATACACAGTTCTACACTCTTTCTCATTTCAAGAATGCAAAAACTGCCAGCTTCACGCTTCCTCAAGAACGTGGTGTCGCATGCGAGAGCAGTTATTGGCAAGTGCATGAAATCGCCGTTCAAAAGAAGAGTACGCAACGAGCCTGACAGCCAGAAACTCGACATCTTTGACCTTTCGGCAGTGGTGGGGCGCATCACGAAAATCGATCCCGACGTTCTCAACTGGAAAGAAAGCGATGCAGAACTCGATGTCGCAGGAGCCACCCGGATGATACTTGGAATGCTGCGCGAGCGTGACTTGCGTCGGCGATTTCCCAGAGCACTCGCAGAAGGGGTGGAAGGCGGCTTCTTTCGCTGGCTGACCACAGCTGCCTCCCGGCCCAAGCTCTCCTGCATCGCGGTCGAAAACGTTCGCCAGGCGTTCCTCTCTGAACCTGCCCGCAGGGTCATGCACGTCTACCTGCAGCTGCCAACTCTGCACAAATCCCAGCCCCTCGCGGTGACGCCTGCCGGGGGCAGGCACTTCGTCAAATGGCTCCTGAAGCAAGGACGTGAGAAGTACCAGCTCCGCAATGAGGAGATCCTCTGGTTCCTCCAGCAGGCGGGCGAGAATCCCCTGCTGCTCCTGGTGACGCAGTATCTCATTCAACCGGACTGGCAACAAAGCCACCCGTGCGCCCTCACCGCTGCTGGCTGCACAGACTGGCTCCAGTGGTTGGCCGGTGAGCACTGTCTTCAAGGTCTCAAGCCTGATGCCGTCTTGTGTGTCCTCCGGCCCGCGGATGAGCTTCGCCTCCTGCACCTGAACCGCCCAGCCCTGCAACTCAAGAAGGAGCCTCCATCCCACTCCCCAGCCTCAGTTCAACATCTGGCCGATATCACACTCACGGAAGTGCCACGTCCTCTGCTGAAAGCCTGGCGTGGAAAATTGAAGGAAGATCTCGACGCCGGACTTGCGCAGCAACCCGGCGTAAACATTATCGGGCATTTCAGCTATCGCAGTGGGTTGCAAAGGGCTGCATGTACTATGGACGAAGCTCTGCGCTCGGCGGGATACCGGACCTCACGCCGGGATCTTCCTGCCGGCTTCCGAAGTGACACCCTTGACCGCTCCTCCGATCTGGGGCTGGAACTGTTTGATACCACGATCTCAGTCATCGCTCCGTTTGATCCGTTGGAGAAACGCTACCGGCAGGCTGGACTGACCCTGCGGCCCGGCGTTCACCGCATTGGGGTCTGGTACTGGGAGCTGGACCAACTCCCGCCAGAATGGATCGAAAGGGCCAGCTCCATGCAGGAACTCTGGGCTCCCTCCCGTTTCATCGCGGATGCCATGCGTCCTGTCATGCCAGTGCCCGTGTTTGAGATGCCGCCAGCCGTACGAGCTTCTCCTTCCGGGTCACTGTCAAAAAACCTCCTGCCCCTGCCCGAAGGTAAGTTCCTTTTCCTGTTCATGTTCGACATGTGCAGCGTGATGGAACGCAAAAATCCACTAGGCCTCATCCGGGCCTTCGAAAAAGCCTTTGGCAAAGGCGAAAAGGTGGCACTGGTCATCAAGGTGCTTCGGGGTGCTGCCTTTCCCGATGACTTCGACCGGCTGAAGGACGCCGCCCATGCTGCTGGCGTATGTCTGATCGACCAGGCTCTCTCCGAGGACGAAACCCAGAGTCTGCTCAACGCCTGCGACGCCTACATTTCCCTCCACCGCTCAGAGGGATTTGGCCTCACCATTGCCGAAGCAATGTTGCTGGGCAAACCCGTCATCGCCACCAACTACTCGGGCAACACCGATTTCATGAACCCCACCAACAGTCTCCTGGTGGACTGTGAAATCGTCCCCATCACGAACGACTTGCAATTCTACCCCAAAGGCAATCACTGGGCCGAACCTTCCATTGATGATGCTGCGGCCAAAATGCGCTGGGTTTTCGAGCATCAGAAAGAGGCTTCCGCCATGGCAAAACGGGGCCACCATGATGCCGTGGAGACCTTTTCACTGTCGCGAGCCTCAGGGCGGATGATTCAGCGCCTTGAGCAGATCTCCAAGGCACAGACCCGGTAGCCCTTATAAAGCAAGAGCATCTCTCGCAGCTTTCTGCCATCGCTTTTAGGGTCCAGCCACGGCCTTCGCCGTCTTGCGAATCTTGAGGAGCACAGGGAAGCCTGTCTGCGCCCCATCCGCCTTCACCGCATCGTTACGGGCGCTGCCCACCACCACATGGCAGAGGCGGTCCTGCTCCGCCACCCAGGGGGCGCAGGAAAGGAAGATCTCGCGCTCATTCTCACCTGCCCGGATCTGCACGCCATTGAGACCGATGTTGTCCACGATGACCCCATGGGGCAGCCCTTCCACATCGAGACCGACGAGGGCATCATCCCCACGGCGGTCCATACGAAGCCACGCCGGCACCTGGGAGCCAGGGGTGAGTGTAATTTCATAGGGCTTCGCGGGAGCAGACTTGCCGTCCCCCGCAGGCTTCCCTGCCACATCTGGCTCCATGAAGACAGACCGTTTCAAGGGTGCAGCCACTGTCACTTTCGCGAAGCCCGCCACAGGCTTGGTCACCTCTTTGCCTTCCACCAGCGCGGTGGCGGTCACTCTCATTTTGCTGAAATCGGATGCGCCTGCCACGGTGCCGGGCAGAGCGTAGATGCTGCCCGCCACATCCAGGTGACCCGCCTCAATGACGAGGGGGGAGGAAACGTAGAAGCCCTGCGGGACATCGGATACCACAACCCGCACGGCTCCTTCGAAGTCATCCACCCGGTCGACGGTCACAGCGAACTGGGCTCCCGACCCCGTTGGAATACTGAGCTGGGCCGGCATGCGCAGCTGAGGCGTGAAATCTGGAGCAGGTGCCCTCAAAATGAGCTGGTAGGCCTGACGCTCGCCACTCCAGCCTCGCGTGTCACTCACCCGGACGAAATAGGCTCCCGCTGCAGGTACCGTGAAGACGAGCCGCGAATCCCGGCCAAGTTCGCGGAAACCATCGTCATCATTGGCGTAGTTCAGGGTGAAAACGGGAAGACCGTTGGGCGTGATCACCTTGTCCAGCGCCCGGGGTTCCACCGTGTAGCACGCGTCATCCAGACCGTGGCCCGCCGGGCTGGTGTTGAAGTAGGCGCGGCGTTTGCCGCCGTTGCTGAAGTAGACCATGTCAGCACCCGGGCCACGGGCCTGCCGGTAGATCTTCAGCACCTCGCCATTGAAGAACATGTAGTCTTTGAGATCCATTTCCGCGAAGTGCCCCAGCCTGATCGCCGGGTCATTGGCGTCCTCACTCCGGAGCGTGATCCACGAGTCCTTGGTGGCCTGCATCCGCATCATGGGCACCACCTCCCCCTTGGCATCCAGCACCTCCAGCTTCGTGTCGGCGGGCGAGCCCATCATCCCAGCCCGGGTTTCCAATACCACCAGCTGCCCTTGAGCTGCTTCGAACCTGAACAGATCTGCATCGACCTTCACAGATGCCGCCGTGTAGAGACGACCATTGACTGAGGCGGGCAGTGTCAAAGTTTGCGCCTGCCCTGGCTCATCGTTGGGCTCCACTTCCGTCGCTTGAGGCAAAAGATTGACGGCAACTTTCATGCTGACCCGGCTCCGGTAGTGGTCCGTGTCCAAAGGCAGCACTGCCTCCCCCTCAGCAGGTATTTGAATGGGCTCTTCGGTGGTTTTGAGGTTGTGACCCACCAGATGCACGGTCGCGGCGGTGTTGGGTGCCGCCGAAAGAGGCCACCATCCTGTGACATAGGGAAGCACTCCTGCTGTAAGTCGGTACACGTGGTCATCGGAACCACTCAGCGTAATTTCACGAACCAGCACCTTGTACTCGCCGTCCTCCGGAGCCTGGAAGGCAATGAAGGGATCACTGCCGCTGTCGAGCCCGTTGTTGGTCGCCAGCAACTTTCCTTTGCCATTCACGATCTCCAGACGCGGTGAACCCGCCTTGGACTCAAGACGCTTCGCGGCGAGGTCAAATACGACGGTCTCCCCTTTCCGCGCCGCAAACTTCCACGTGTCCACCTGGCCCGTCTGACGCAGCGTGCCCCACACATTGACGGGCAGTTTGAGATCTGCGGATGCGATCTCTGAACCGCCCACCACCTGGGGCAGGTAGTCCACATTCACTTTCAACCGGGCTGTCTCCCCCGTTGGAGTGGCCAGCGCCAGATCGACTTGGGACCGTGGCACCGTGGACTCCGTCACCACATCCAGTTCTCCAACTGTCCCCTCGGGATTCACGGAGACGATGGTCGCCTTCAACCACGCCTGACTGAAGAGCGCTGACTTCAGTCCAGCCAGATTTTTCCCGGTGACCTTCAGACGGGTCGTAGCGCCGCTTTGCACTCCCCGTGGCTCAATTCTTGTGAGCACCGGTTTGGTGTCTGGCGCGGCCGTTTTCTTGGATGCCTTCGCAACGGGAGCAGCGACAACAGGTTTTCCAGTCGCCAGCTCATAGACTCCGAAGGTGCCATCCAGCCTGCCCAGGAGCACTTTATCTTCCCCCAGAGCCGCCACCGCCGGAGCCCAGTCAGACTGCTTTTCCATGG
>JBGGMQ010000427.1:0-4839 GCA_041287975.1 Verrucomicrobium sp.
CTTGTCGTAGATGTCATCGCCCACCTGCGCGCCCTTGATGCGGATGGTCGTGCCCTTCTGGGGCAATTCCCAGATCCAGCGCAGTCCCGCCTTTTCCGCCAGGTCGGCTGCTTCTTTGGTTGTCTCGTAGAAGTTGCCTGCATGCAGGGCTGGCAGGTATTGGGCACTCACATCTTCCAGCGTTTTCGGCGATTCCGGTGTCCATCGGTAAAAGTACACGCCGCATGAGGTGTGCGTCGCTGCGGACCATTTGTCGGTCACCACGGCGATCACGCAGGGGCCGTCCTTCTTCTTTTTCTCCCGCCAGTAAGTCATGTAGACATTCATCCCTTCGCCATCCCCCGGGGAGACAAAGGTGAGGTAACCATTTTTGGGGTCCACCGACATCTCCCGGATCATCGCTTCCGTGCGAGCCTTCTCCTGCACTTTAGCCTCTGCGCTCACCAGTCGCTTGCGCAGGTCCACGGTGAGCGGCGTCTGGATCTCGCCCCACCGCGCCAGTGGGGCGTCAGGCAGCAGGAGGAAAAAGTCCGCCACCGTCTGCGCCCGCAGGCCGATGCCGCCGAGCATGAAAATCAATCCGGCAAGAAAGGATAGCTTCAAGGTTTGGGAGGTGCAGACCATGAGGATGAATCCACCAATCCATCAGCGACCGCAAGAGACTTTCCGTATCCCATCAATGCGTTGTCGGATCACTGGGCATTCTCCACCACCCTTGCGGTGATGAAGGCCACCAGAACTTTCTTGGGGCCCTTCTCACCCGCGACGGGCTTGGCCCCCAAGCACATCGGCTCTCCTGGCTTGAGCTTGGTCTGGCCCTGCCAGGAAGATTCGAACCGCACGGCTTCGTCATAGGGTCCCTCGCCATCCTTGCCTGCTGATTTCAGGATCATCTCCAGGGTGGGCTCCTCGGGTAGTGCCGTTGAATGGCGGACCTCGTATTTCAACTCTACTCTGTCTGCAACGCCATTGCCTTTGGGTGCCACCAGAGACTCCACCTCAAAAAGCGTGCCCGTGTGAATCTGGTCCAAAGCTGTCGGGCGGGTGCGATGGGGCGCAGCGTCAGTCGCAGGATCAAACTCCGTGGCAGTCATGCGCTCCTCCTCCAGCGAGATGAGGCAGCTCTGTTCGGATCTCGTCAGCAGCATGCCCTGCGCCACCAGCCTGGCAGTCTCCATTTTGACCTTCTTCATCATGGCCTCAAAGCGCTTCGTATCGGGCTCGGCCCACTGCCCTTGTGGTGCCGTCTGCCATTTGGCAGCCTCATCCACAGGCACCTCAAATACCTGCAGTTCGAGTTCCAGGCTGTCTGGAACAGGTTCAGAACCTGCACCATTGGAATTCGGGGCGAACGGGTCCGCGGGCGCGTCGCTGAGAGAGTCTGGCTGCGGTTTCGGTCCTTGATGGTGGGCAAACACCAGCAGTGTTTCATCGCCCTTCAATCCGGCGCCCGTCATGACGAATGGCACCTTCATGGCACCTATGAGTCGGCAGGCCCCGACAGGGACGATGGGATAGGAATTAAGCTTCAGGCGACGGAAGGCCGGTTCCCACATCTGCAACTCCGGCTCATTCACTCCGAGCCGCCATTCCTGACGGCGTGGCGGCGCAATGTGATGTTCCAGGACGAGGCCCAAGACGCCTTGCTGTGCCGGATCGATGTCCACACTCGTACCTACCAGGCGCTGATCCCAGGCGGAGGGAATGCTCGGCATCTCAGTCGGGTACTCGTGATCCCGCCCTGACTCCTGCCGTATCCTCTGGCCGGGCCTGCAAGCTGAACCCAGGCAGAAGCGGAGGCCGCCGCGTCCTTCCTGTAGGTCCTGCAGCAGGGTTGCAAAGATCTTCTCATCGGGAACTTTGGGCCGGGAAGCCAGTGTTTGCAGCGCCTGGTAGGAGGAAATAAGAATGCCTGTGAAAATCAGCCGGTCATTCAGGTCCTCCATGATGCCTTGGGACTCTGCCCGGGCCTTCGGCTTCGGCGGGGCAAAACCTGCAGGGCTTTCGATCTCAAGACCCGCGACCGCCAAATCGAGGTATGCCGGAGGCGCATTCTCTGTCGTTGGCCACGCATGAGTGACTGCGGGAAACACGCCCACGACCGCTTCCGTTCCGGGCCGGAGCATCAGCTCTGTGCCCAGGGTTTGACGGAAGGTGTCGTACCACTCCATCCAGCCGTGAATGCCGTCTTTTCCCTCCAGCCATGAGGCGGGCCATTTCACCAGCAGGGGATCCAGTTCGGTATGGGAGAGGAACCACCGGGCTTCTGTAGGGGTGGGGGAGAGCACGTCGCCCTGCGTGGGCAGCTCCACGGTGAGATTCATGCCGATGAGTTCCTCGTCCGAATTGGTGGGTACGAGGAACAACCGGTCAAAATCCTGATCCTTTTCCGACGGCAGCCAGATACGACGTCCGTCCGATACGATCACTGCCCGCTGCAGATTGACAGCCGTGGTCACGTCTGACACCACTTGAGCCCGCCCGTCCGCCAGCCATCGCGTGAGTGTCTCTACGATATTCGCATCGCTACTCGCTTCCGTAGTCAGCAGCTTCACGGCATCCAGTTGCGGCACTCTGATGATGCGCTGTCGCAGTTCCGGCGAGCTTGGGCTCTGTCCCGCAGCAGGTGAAGCTAGCAAAAGCCCCAGAAAAATGGCACGAAGAGTCGTTTTCATTTTGTGGAAGCAGCGTCGATTTGCAGAAAAATCAGGCAACGTGTGGCCGGCGCGCCGTCACCTTTCCCGCGATCTCCTTGCCTCAAAGTATTGACAAGCAACGTCGGAGTGCTGCCTGTCAGCGTCGCGATTCCAGACCAGTCCAACTGATCAAAAATGGGGTAATGGCCGGAGAGCTTGAGTCGTTCCTCGTCGGTCACTGCTGCCGCCCCATAGTTCACGGGATGCGTTTTCGGTTCGGCAAAGACATGCTTCAGGACGACTTCAAAACTCTGCGGCGAGTTTGGCTCTGGCTCTTCCATTGCCCGGATGTTGAGTTCGGTCCCCACGAGCCGGCTTTCTTCCTGCTCGGGCTTCAGATGGGTCGCTCCAGACTCAGGACTTTTCCAACCTTTTGCAAACGTCACCGTCTTGCCTGCCGTCTCCGTGTGACTATCAGTGCCCTTCAGCACGGCCCGCACTTCTACCGCAGGACTCAGTTGTTGATCGGAGACGATCTTCTTCAGCACTCTTAGCAAGGTCACTGCCGGCAGACGTTGCGTCCCCATCTGCTTCGTCCAGACAGCTTCTGGCACGGCTACCAGTGTCAGCGTGACCGTCTGCTCCTTCGGCGGTGCGGCCACCGTCGGCCCTCCAGCGATGCTGAGACACAAGAGGAGCAACAGGCGGCGCAGAGGCATGGCTGACATGGATGAGGGCATCCCATCACATCCAGTCGACACTGACCAGAGAAAACCATTCGCACCTCTGCGAAAAAGAGGCAGGCGACCCGGAGGCCGCCTGCCAGTCAAATCTCATAGCTTCTAACCCATAACCTGCTGCCGTTACACAATCTTGTACGTTCCTGGCTTGGGCGACTGGTACTTGCCATCCGCTCCAGGCAGCGTCGGTGGCTGGCTGTCCCAGGTAGGATTCTCCGGCATGGTGCGGTGGTTGGTGGCCATCACCTCATCCCACTTGAGCTCCTTGCCCGTGTAGGTGGCATAGCGGCCCAGCGCGGCGGTGAAGCTGCTCGTCGCCCCATAGTTGGCGTTGTTCAGAGGCTTGTCACCACGGATGGCCGCGTGCAGCTCGTCATGCTCTACCTGGTAGGGGTTCGGGTCATTCTTGCCACGGTAGCGCCAGATGACGTTGCCCTTGTAGTCCACGATCTCACCGGGGCGGAGGATGCCTTTGGTTCCATGAAACTCCTCGCTCACCTTGTTGGCGCAGCCCGTGATCTGGCGGCACTGGCTGTTCACGATGATGCCGTTGGCATACTTGTACTCGACCGCGTGGTGGTCAAAGATCTCCGTCTGGTGCTCGGGGTTCCGCACCTGCCGTCCGCCCAATCCCTGGGCGCTGAGCGGGGTGGAGCCGATGAACCAGTTGGCCACGTCGAGGTTGTGCACGTGTTGCTCGCAGATGTGGTCACCACAGAGCCAGTTGAAGTGGTACCAGTTGTGCACCTGGAACTGCATCTCCGTCATGTCCTTCATGCGGTCGCGGTACCAGATGGCTCCGCCGTTCCAGTACACATTGGCGGAGATGATGTCACCGATCGCCCCGTCCTGGAGCTGCTTGATCGTCTCGCGGTACGTATTCTGGTAGTGGCGCTGCAGGCCCACTACCACCTTCAGATTTTTGGCATCGGCTTCCTTGGCCACTTCCAGCACCTTCTGCGCTCCATAGGCATCCACACAGACAGGCTTCTCCATGAACACATGCTTGCCCGCTTTGATGGCTGCTTCGAAGTGGAAGGGGCGGAACCCGGGAGGCGTCGCGAGGATGACCAGATCGCAATGATCGAGCACCTTCTGGTAGGCATCCATGCCGGAGAACTGGCGCTCCACGGGCACGTCCACCTTGTCATTGTGCTTGTTCATCAGGCCGCTCAGGCTCCGCTGCAGCCGGTCGTCAAAGGCATCGGCGATGGCCGTCAGCTTCACATTTGAGCCACCCACGCTCAGTGTCTGGTCTGCTGCGCCGGACCCACGACCACCAGCACCCACCAAGCCCACGCGGATGAG
This sequence comes from Verrucomicrobium sp., assembly GCA_041287975.1. Lineage (GTDB taxonomy): Bacteria > Verrucomicrobiota > Verrucomicrobiia > Verrucomicrobiales > Verrucomicrobiaceae > Verrucomicrobium. The sequence goes on from JBGGMQ010000427.1 coordinate 4,685, forward strand.
TTTGTCGTCCGTCGCTTGCGCACGCAGGATGTTGAAGTTGGAGAGCAGTCCGGCCGCGCCCGCCAAGCCAGTGCGGGCCATCATACTGCGACGGGAGAGGGGGGAAGACGAAGATCGGAGGGAAGGTAGCATCGGGAAGGAACGTCCACGGCCCG
>JBGGMQ010000428.1:0-8195 GCA_041287975.1 Verrucomicrobium sp.
GTGCTGGGTTACAAGAATCTGGGCGCGCTTCGTAAACAGCTCGAACCCGTGCTGCTCCGGCGCACACGCGTCAGCATCGCCCTGGATCTGCCCCCGCGCCGCACCGAGGTGGTCCGCATTCAGGCCACGGAAGAGCAGAAGCAACTGCATTCCGCCCACATGCAGATCGTGTTCGGCATCACGCGGAAGAGGTTCCTCACGGAAATGGATTTGCTGCGCCTCCAGCGCTCTCTGCTGATGGCGCGCATGTCCGCCAACAGCACCTTCCTGGTGGACAAAGAAGCGCCCGGGTACTCCAGCAAACTGGAGCGTCTGACGGAGTTGCTGGAGAACCTTTGCGCCGAGCCTGAGCGCAAGATCATCCTCTTCACCGAGTGGACGACGATGTTGAATCTCATCGAACCCGTCTTGAGAAGGCTCAAGGTGGAGTTTGTCCGGCTGGACGGACAAGTGGCGCAGAAGAAGCGGCAGGCGCTGGTGGCGGAATTTCAGACGAACCCGAAGTGCCGGGTCTTCCTCACCACCAATGCCGGGTCCACAGGGCTTAACCTGCAAGCGGCCGATACCGTCATCAATGTCGACCTGCCGTGGAATCCTGCCCTGTTGGAGCAACGCATCGCCCGCGCCCACCGCATGGGTCAGAAGCGCAAGGTCCAGGTGTACCTTCTCGTCACCGAGGAAACCATTGAGGACAATCTCCTGGCCACCCTCGGTGCCAAACATGAACTGGCGGCCGCAGTGTTGGACCCTGATTCTGACCTGCAGGAAGTGACCCTGGTATCCGGCATTGATGAATTGAAGCGCCGTCTCGAAGTGCTGCTGGGCGCGAAGCCCGAGGCTGAACCGGACATCTCCTCTCACGAAGAAACGGAACGCAAAGCGGAAGAAGTGCGTCAGGCCGCGCAGAGTAAGAAGGCCCGAGTCTCCGAAGCCACAGGTACTTTGGTGGCAAGCGCCTTCCAACTCCTGGGTGAGCTGCTGCCACCTGCTCCCGCGACAGCTTCAACTACTGCAGATGCAGCTGCGGATGTGGCTGCTACGGCCATCCACAGTGCTCTGATGCAAAGTGTGGAGACGGGTGAAGATGGAAAACCGAAGCTGGTGCTGACGTTGCCCAATCAGGAAAGCGTCAATGCTCTCGCAAATGCGCTGGCGCGGCTGATGAGTTTGGGGAGCGGAGCGACTGCCGGAGTAAGTTGATGGCGGCGGATGGCAGAGAAGCCACGCCATTCAAATCCTCCGCTCCCCGCATCCGTAGAGCGACGTCTCCAGCCATCCCAAAGCGGCGATTCTCGCCGCACTCCAAAGACGCTGCGCGTCCAGGTGCTGTTTGTTGAATCGGTAGAGGTCGATTTTCAATGCCTGCGATATCGAATGCAAATCCGACGAACTCTCAACTCCATAGTTCCATTGTCTGGCGACGTCCCGACTTGCCGGGATGAAGTGCGTGCGGGAACCGCCGCTTTCGCGGAAGCCTGGGCGATCTCAAACCACGCGATACGTCAAGGCCCCTCGACGTCGCCTGTAGGGTAAGCGCCCCGCTTGCTGCTTGCGAACATCACCTGACTCAGCGACCTGAACGTCAAAGCCTCCGCTGGCTTCAACCGTAACGTCACGCCTCCAGACCTCTCAAAGCGGCGATTCTCGCCGCACTCCAAAGCTCCTTCGTCGCCAGGTGATGGAAGCGTTGTGATTGTGGGAAGATCTTGGAGCTTGGCGTCCCGCAGGTGGGTGGTCAGCGAAGGATGAGGAGGCCACTTGATGTTTGGCGTCTTCAGCGAGGATAGCGTCAACAGGCATGTGGACCAAGAAGCGAGACGCTTCTTCCACACTGGGTGCTGGGTTTCGCTGATGACTGTCGTTTTTGCCCGCGTTTCACGGTCAACGGCGATTCGGAGATCGCCGCTCCCTGGACGAGGGTACTTCCACCTGTGGAATGTGAAGCACGCGTCAGGGTCAATGCATGTCTGGCGGGCTTCACTTCATATCACTCCAGCGGATGCTGCGCCGCGGACCCACCACGTGGAAGTGTGCGTCAGAGTCCTGAATGTACCCTTGTGCATTGATCTCCATACCCTCGGACTCCAGGCGGCGACGCTGCTTCTGGGACAGCTCTGCCACCATGTTCTGACTGATCCTGCCATCCGAACTCACCACGCGATGCCAGGGCAGTACTGCGGACTCCTCTTCCGTAAGGTGACTCATAACCGTCGCCACATGCCGGGCAACGACATTCATGTGCACGGCAATGCTGCCGTAGGTGGTGAATTTGCCGGAGGGAATCAATCCTACCAGCCGGATCACTTCCGCACGGATCCGCGCAAAAGCGGCCGACCGAACTTTCGGTTTTGCCTTGGGTTTGGGTTTAGGCCTCTCGACTGCAGGACTCGCGGCCTTGTCGGCCGAGGAGGTCTTTTTCGATCGCTTGGTAGCCATGTGAGAGTCTTACTATCTCCAAGCCACCCTGCCTGACAAGCCTCTTATCCCTCTTCCCTTACCCCTTGACCCTTCCTTCAAGGTACCGTGGTCGGCCCGAGCTTTTCCTTCCGTCCTGAAAGCTCCTTCCACCGGCGATAGGTGTCTTGCTTGATCTTGTCGAACTCCGCGTTCTGCTCCGGCGTGAGGTGCTTGGCAATGTCCGAGTGAGTCACCTCCAGTTCGAGGAGGATACTCTCCACGGCGTCTGCGACGATGCCGTGAAAGCGGTCACCGGTGCGGTCCAGAATGGGGCGGATCTCCTTGCGCTGCTCTGGCGTGAGCTTCAGCCGCCTCTGAAACTCCGCCATGCGGGCATCTCCCCAGCGCTTCAGCGCCGAGCGCTCGGTCAGGGCGCGCTTTACGCCCTGGAGCGTAACCACCGTCCCCGTCAAGGCTCCCGCCCCAAAGATGGCGGTCATGCCGAGAATGAGTTTCCAATGGCGAAGAAGCTTCATGCAGGAGATTGCGTGCGGAAGTGCGAATAGAGGCAGAACCAACCCGTGAGATCAAGGCGCGGCAAAGGTCTGCAACAGGCTGCCCGCCAGGGCGGTGTCGCCATACCAGAGTCCCACCAGCAAGTCATAGTTGATGGCCACCGCGGCCAGGGTGATGGCCATGGCAATGGCTGCTCCGCGCCAGGCGAGCACTTCCCGTGTATGCCAAAGCTGAACCGTACCCACCCGCCCCTCACGCAGTCCCTCTTTCCAGTCTGCGAGCACACGAGTGGCGAAGCCCAGTGGAGGCTCGACAGTCTCTGCCTCCAACGAAGACGATGGGTTCACCCGGGCCCGCTGTACCAAGCGGTCCCAAGCGGACAAGAGCCGCCGTCCTGAAGAGGAAGGTGAGCGATGAGGAGAGTCGTTCATAGATATCTGGCTGGTCAAAAGAAAGAGGTTCAGGCAAAAGGCTGGGCTGGTCTTTGTTTCCGTGGACCAGGGGTGGATTCAAGTGCTTCCAGTGCCTTTCGCAGCTTCCGCCGGGCACGAAAGGCTCGCACCTTCACCAGGGTGGCGCTCCAGCCCGTGGCTTCGCGCACGTCAGCCACGGACCGGCCTTCCATGTCCATCATGGTGAGCACGAGCCGGTCAGCGGGGTTCAGCGTCTCAAGAAGTTTCCCGGCGAGCTCACGGGCACTCACAGATTCATCGGAGGTCGTTTCGCCGGTGTCCTGAAGCACGTTGTCCAGGACCTCCGCCTCACGCTCACTCAAATCCGCCCAGCGCAACTCCGGTCGACGTTTCTGGTGGCGCAGAGCGTCCAGACAGGTGGTCACGGCGACCCGCGAGACCCAATGTTCAAATGGCATCGGGCCCCGCCATTGCTCAATGCGGGTGAAGACCTTCATGAAGACCTCCTGGGCCAAGTCCTCCTCGGCGCTGCGTCGCGGGAGGTGCCTGCGCACAATCCGAAGCACCAGCGGAAAGAGTGACTCCACCATGCGCCGGGCTGCGCTCTCATCGCGATGATCCCGCACCCGGACCACCAAAGTGGCATAGTCGGGTGATGGATTGGGAACGTCAGGCATGGAGCTGCTTGGGGCACACCTGTCGAGACGTCCTCCACCGTTCCCTGGTTACGCACCGGGACGGAAACTTCCAAAATCCAAGCTCCAGAAGTCCCGGCAGGAACCCGTGAGCGACCGCTACTCCATTTCTCGTGCCACTTGCATCGTACGCTGCAAGGCATCTAGAAACTCTTCCGCGTGCTCCATGGGCAGCATGATGGTGTCCCGTCGGCCACGCACATCTTCTGTGATCTTGATGAAACGACCACGGTCGTTCTCCTTGAGATCGAGGAAGAAGATCTTTCTCTCACCCACAATTTTTTCACTGTGCAGCGGCGGGGCTCCGCGCTGCGGTTCGTCACCATAACCAAACATACTCATGCTTGTCCTCCATCTGAGTGTAATTCTTTTCCAATCAAAGAATTCCTTATTTCCCGAAGTCTAGAGGCGCATCGCCCTTTTTGTCAACAAAATCGGCGAAGGGCTCAACCCAAACCCACGGCATTTCTCACGCGATCCAACGTCCGCCTGGCGATGACCCGAGCCTTGTCGGCCCCAGCCTGGAGCACATCTTCCACATAGCCGGGCTTGGCCAGAATGGCCTCGCGACGCTCGCGGGCTTCGGCGAAGAAGTCCCAGGTCTTCTGAAAAAGCTGCTTCTTGTACTCGCCATAACCTTTGCCGCCTTTTTGGAAATCCGCCACCATCGCGTCGTACTCTGCGTCCGTTGCCATCAGACGGTAGAGCTTGAGAATGGAGCTGTCGTCCGTGGGCTTCGGGTCCGCCACCGCAGTCGCGTCGGTGACGATTCTCATGATTTTCTTGCTGATCGACTTCTCCTCTTCAAAGAGCCCGATCGTGTTGTTGTAGCTCTTGCTCATCTTCCGTCCGTCCAGGCCAATGACCGTTGCGGTTTGCTCGCGAATCAGCGGTGCTGGGACCTTCAAAAGACCTTCGCCAAAGAAGTGATTCATTTTAGTGGCGATGTCACGAGCCACTTCCAGATGCTGCTTCTGGTCTTTGCCTACGGGCACACGGTCGCTGTCATAAATGAGGATGTCCGCCGCCATCAGCACCGGATAGGCGAAGAGACCATGGTTGGCTGAAATGCCATTGGCGACCTTGTCTTTGTAACTCGTACAGTTCTCCAGCATGGGCATCGGGGTCACCGTGCTCAAGATCCAGGCCAGCTCTGTGTGCTCGGGAAGGTCGCTTTGGCGGAAAAAGACGGCTTTTTCGGGATCCAGCCCACAGGCCAGAAAGTCGATCGCGAGATTGCGCACATTTTCGCGCAGCGCCTTCGCATCGTGAATGCTGGTGAGGGAGTGATAGTCCGCGATGAAGTAAAAAGCCTCCCCCTCGTGCTGCAGTTGCAGCGCGGGCTGCATCATACCGAAGTAGTTGCCGAGGTGGAGCCGCCCGGTGGGCTGGAGGCCAGAGAGGATTCGCATGGGGTGGCGAAATTGCTTGCGGACCGGGCAAAGTCAACCTAGGGAAAACGCCGATGATGAACGTCAGCCATATCTGTGGCCGTACTTCGCAGCAGGGGCTTTGCACTCCCCCGTGATACGGTGACATTCCCAGACGGCCAGCAGCCCTCCACTTTATGAGGCGCTGCCGAGTTCCTGTCTGCAATGCTTAAGCCCTCCGGCGTCCTCGTTCTGCCATCCGGTCCACCGGTGAATTCGAGGTCACTGTATCGATTCGATGAGAAATTCCCCCTTTTGACGTGCTGCCCATGCTTCCTCCGCCCCGTGTTCTGTTTCTTTTTCTGTGCGCCGGCGTCACGCCCGCACTCCTGCTCCTGACGGCCTGTCGTGATGACAGCGGCAAAAAGGGCAAAGCCAAGCCGGGCCAAATTCAGCTCCAATCCCTGGCGGCCCCGAAGGATGCCAAGTCGAAGGAAATTGAAGCCTTCACCGGGGCTCACACCCGCCTCGTCTGGACGCAGTGTGCCAAGCTGGGAGCCTCCGACACCTTTGCGACCTCCGACGTGCTCCAACTGGTCGGTATCGACACCCGCAATGGGCTTGGCATCCGCCCCATCCTGGAAAAAGCGGGCAATTACTCCCGACCGCTCATCAGCGCGGACGGCAATACGATTCTGTACACGGATAAAAACACGGCCCGCAAAGGCGGCAAAAAACACTACAAACCCTTCATCTACCAGACTGACTGGGCAGGTGCCAAACCCAAGAAGATCTCCGATGGCTATGCCACCCAGTGCTGGCTCGACCCCGCCACAGGCATTCAATGGGTCTACGCCGTGCAAAATCTGCGCCCAAGCAAGAGCCTGTCCCTCGAAGGGCAACGCCTTGTCCGCTTCCAGCTGGAGGATCCCACCAAGGTGGAACCCATCTACGACGACACCTTCATCACACCGGACAACATTCAATTTTCCCGCAATGGCACCCGGGCCAGCGCGCTTTTCCCCTGGCCCAATGCAGGCATCCTCCGCCAGGAAAACGGAATCTGGGAGGCCAGGAAGCTCCTCAATGGATGCTGGACCGCGCACTCCCCGGACAACAGCGGCCTGAGCTGGGTCTTCGATGGTGAGCACAAGAGTGTGACCATGTATGCCGATGATGGAGAAAAATCCTGGCCGCTGAAGTTCAATGACGCGCCCGGGGTGAAAGGTCGTGAGATGTATCACCCCCGCTGGACAAACCACGCCCGCTTCATCACGCTGACGGGTCCCTACTCCAAGGAGAAGAATTCCTCCGGCAACGTGATCAACAAAGGCGGCAGCTCCGCAGAGATCTACCTCGGGCACTTGAGCCCCGGGGCGGACAAGGTGGAAAACTGGCTGCGAGTGACCAAGGACAAAACGGGCGAAGCGTATCCGGATGTGTGGATCGAAGGCTCCAGGGAGGCCAACTTGGTCGGCTACAGCATCCCCAGCAACTCCTCCAGCATGGCTGGCGGCAAGGCGTGGCCGACCGATCACGAAGGTCTGCTTTTCCTCTGGCGCGACCGAGAAGCACTCAATGCCTTCCGTGACCGCACCGGGCAGAAACTGGAGGCCCGTATCGACAGCAAAGGAGCAGGAAGATTCGGCCGTTTCAACGAAATGGTGCTGGACGGAGGCAGCTACGACATTGAGGAGGACGCAGCAGCTCCAGTGCTGGAGCATTTCCGCAAAGATGCTCCAGGGTCATTTGAGGCCATCCTGCTGCCTCCGGAGAATGCCGCTGAAAGCACCCCGGCGACTGTCGGTCACGTCGTGCAAGCTCCGGGATTTGATCTCCAGATCACCCCGGAAGGACGGATCGCCGTAGGGCAGGCCTCCGGTCTGGCCTTCAAGTCCACCACCCCGCTGCCCGCGACAGCATGCCACTTGGTGGTGACCCGTGAGGACGGCAAATTTGCAGCGTGGCTGAATGGTCAGGCCCTGACACTAGAGGCCGACCCGGCGATTGTGCTGACCCCCAATGCCGATGCCGTGATCTTCGGTGGAGGATGGCGGGGTGGACTGCTGCAAGTAGCCCTGCATGACCACGCCATTCCGGTGGAGAAGATTGCGGCCCATGCGGAATCTGCCCAAGCCAGGATCGCCAGCCTCCCCGCAGCTCCACCGCGAGTGAAACTGCTGGCGAAGCTCTCTGAAGTATCGGCGATGCCCACGCCGGAGGGCATTGAGCCCTACACCAGCTCGCTCGTGGCCTATGTCTATGACGTGGAAAAGGTGCTCGAAGGAACCTTCCCGGACAAACAAATCCTGGTGAAACACTGGGGCATGCTCGGGCTGCAACCCGTGGCCGGATTCCCCCGTGAAGTAGGCAAGGCGTATGAGCTGGTCGTGGAACGTCAGGCTTCTCATGGACATCTCAACGGCGAACGGGTGATGGACGACACCACGGCATTCGACCTCGAGCCTTGGTTCGATGTCACTTCGCCGAAAGTTGTCCCCGCGCCCTGATCCCTGACCTGGAACTTGTCTTGAAGGAGCGATCTAGCCCAAAGACTTTCACGATTGATTCCGTAACACACACCGCTTTTTCCTTTTGAACTGCATGAAACCGCTTTCGATTCCTTTCTTTTCCGCTGCCCTCGTGGGCGCGGCCGCCTTTCTCACCGCATCTCTGCAAACCCAAGCTCAAGACTTCACGACCGTGGTGAAGGAAGTGCTCGCAGCCACAGGCCCCACAGATCTTGCAACTCCGGGCAAAGGCGACCCAAACTGGTTTTTCCTGCGCAAGGAACTGCAGCACCT
>JBGGMQ010000429.1:0-3099 GCA_041287975.1 Verrucomicrobium sp.
CGCCCAACCGCTACTCGGCCTGGGGCCCGGATGCGCCGGTGCATAAAGGCGCGCTTTTCGCGGTGCGCACCTCCGAAGGCAATTTTGCCAAGGTCAGTCACTTTACCACGACCCATCAGCAGAGGGGAAGCCCAACCTGAACATCCGCGTTCTGAATTTTCCATTGGACAATTATTAGCCCCTGGCTACCCTCAATCCACACTAGTTCAGTGTGAATGGCGCATTTACGCGCTGTTTGACCGATCCGATCGACGGAAGGTTCAGCAAACACCTTCCTGATTCGATCCCACTCTGGGAAGAAGCAGGTCCCCCTCCCTCACTCGTTGAGGGGCTCGTCCTTCTCCTATGGTCCGTTGCCTCATTTGATCTTCATTCTCCTTTCCGCTCCAGGTCAGTCACCTTCCTGACCTAGTTCCGCGGCCCCCAATCTCTGCCGCAAGCCATCTGCTGCTCTGTCACCTCAATCGGGTGGCCAGGGTTCTTGCGTCTCCGCATCTACGCCCCTCCAAAGGTCCTCTGCGCGATCCCGCTCATTCCATGTGCTCTCCTGAAACCCGTATCTCTCTCATTGCCACCGCCCGCCCCTGGTTTGCCTGGGTTTTTCTTGTGTACTTTGGGCATTTTGCAGTTTTTCTCACCGCCGCTCCCGTCTACTGGGACCTCAACGGTAATTTTGCGGGCAGCGGTTCGGCCTCGCCTTCCGGACTCTGGGACCTGAGTTCGGCAAACTGGAATCCCACCCCTGCAGGTGATACCACAGATCCAGTCTTCTGGAACAACACGGGCGCTGACACCGCCGTCTTTTCCGCAGGTTCAGACGCCACAGGCAGTTATCTTGTCACGGTGGATGGGACCCTTGCTCTTAGTGGCGTCACCGTTGAGGAGGGCGGCACCATTACTCTTGCTCCTCAGACCACCGGTGGCTCGCTGGACTTTGCGGCGGTGCTGGCCCAGTTCAACATAGCGAGTGGAGCCACCCTCGTGGCCAACGTCAATCTCGCGGGTTCAGCCGGCCTGACGAAAACTGGCACCGGGACCCTGCAATTGAACGGGCTCGTGAATCCCTCCGGGCCATACACCGTCGGCGCAGGCACGCTCGCCATCGGAGACGGCCTCACCATCAGCGGCACCACCTTGAATCTGGGAGGAGTGGCGGGGGCATCTTCCACCGTTTCCCTCGGTGTCGGCAGCGTTTACAATTTGGGAGGTGCCATCAATTTCCTGAATGCGAACACCCCATTGGCTGGACTGATCCAGGGTGGCACCATCACTCTCAACGGCAACCGCACTATCTCTGTGCAGAACACCACTGCGGTGGGTACTGACCTTGAAATCAGCTCGGTCATCGCAAATGGCAGCATCTCACCCTCAGGCATCACCAAAACTACGGGAGGCACTCTGCTGCTCTCAGGAAACAACACCTACACCGGCACCACGACGGTGAGTACGGGTATGCTGCTGGTCCAAGGCAGTGCGGGGTCCATCTCCGCCAGCGCGACCGTCAGCGTCGCTGCAGGGGCAACTCTCACGGCGGGCTCCACGACCGACAATGCCGCCGTGAACCGCATCGGGGATGACACCGTCATCACCCTGAATGGCGTCCAAACCAACTCAGGGGCCAGTTTCAACTACAACGGAGCCGACTTCGCCGCAGCCGCCATCCACACGGAGAAGGTGGGATCAGTGGTGTTCGCAGGAGACGCCCGCAGCTACCTCAATTTGACGGCTGGCGCAGGTGATCAGCTTGTGTTCCGCCTGACCAGCCTCCGTAAGGAGGGAAATGCCGTTGGCTTGGTGAGAGCAGCCAACCTTGGCAAAGATGCCTCCACCCCTGGGGCCATTCGGATCCTGGTGGATGAAGCATTACCTTTGCTGGGCGGAGCCACTGACACCACCAAAGCCGGCATTCTGCCATGGCTCCTCAGTGATCCGTCTGACACTGGCTTGGGCTCAAGCTTGGTAACCTATGACTCGACGAGAGGACTACGCCCTTTGGATGTCGCCGAGTATCTTCAGCTCCCTGCACCGGACCTTACCTCTGCCAATGTCGGGGTCAACGTCTTGAAGTCCACTGCCGGAGCGGCGGCGGTCACCAGCAGCGTGCGGGTAAACTCATGGACCACCACGCAAGGCGGCACTGTGACACTCTCCGCAGGTGTAGTCCTCGGCATCGACAGTGGTGCCATGCTTTTCTCCACGGGCGGCAGCTTCTCGGGTGGCACCCTGGACCTGTCATCTTACTCGCGGGGCTACTTCTATCTGCATGCCAATGCCCAGATCACTCAGGTCATGGATGCTGTCCTCCAAGGCGACAACGGTTTCACAATGAACGCAGCAGGCAGCAACACCAAAGTGGTTGCCCTGAACAAGAGCAACGCATTCACAGGTGGCATCACAGTGCTGCAGGGGATCGTTGAACTGAGAGGCGCAGGGGCCCTCAATGCCTCTGGAGTCAATTCTCTGAACCTGCTCAGCGGCACGTTCCGCCTCAACGGCCAGTCGGCAATCGTAGCCGGCCTCGACGGTGCCGGAGCCATTGTCAACAATCATGCTTCGAACGAAAGCACTCTCACCATCAACGGCGGAGGCACTTTCGTGGGGACAATCAATGATGGAGCCATTGGCAAACTGAACCTGGAGAAAAAGGGGACTGCTGCCCTGATCCTTGGAGACCTGAATGCCTACACCGGTACCACCAAGGTTTTGGGGGGAGTTTTGCACGTGAACCAGAATGGCAATGCGGACACCAATGGCCGCCTTTCGGCAACCTCCGCCATCGAAGTCAGGCAGGGCGGCACCTTGCGGATCAACAATGGCAATAGCACCAACAACAATACCAACCGGATCAACGACGCTGCCTCGATCACCTTGGGGGGTGGCACCCTGACCTTCAATACCAACACCACTGCGGGAGTGGTCTACAGCGAAACCGTCGGCGCTCTCTTTCTTGAGGCAGGAGCCAATCAAGTCACCACCCAGCCGTCCAATGCCAATGCTACCTCAACCTTCACGTTCACCAGCCTGGGTGGCAGGACGGCAGGTGCGACGTTGAACTTCGGCGGAGGCAGTCTCGGCACGACGCTCAACAAGGTGGTCTTC
>JBGGMQ010000430.1:0-3895 GCA_041287975.1 Verrucomicrobium sp.
CGAGCGCTGAGGAGTTGGCGTTGAAAACGAGGAAGCAGCGGGCGTTTGGCGAAGTCCAAGGCGCGGCGTCGCCAGTTGGAAGCCGTTTTGGCCTGGCCTCTTCCAATTCGGCCACGGAGGACTTGGGCGAATGCCATTGCCTCGGCAAGGCGGAGCAAGTAGGACCGGGAGAGCCTTTCCGCAGGGATGAGATGAGTCAGATGGAGAGACTTGAACACCCCAACACCGTATCCCATGTCGATGGCGGTAAGTACAAGATCAGTGTCACCGCCGGAAGACAGTTGATCCCCACAGCGATCAAGAGCGAGCCGACTGGGGTCTTTCGACACCTCGGCAGCATAGGTGGCAGCAACATCACGTCGCACGCACAGACCCGCGCCGACTGGGAGTTGCTCCAGTTTGTAGCTGTTGCCCCAGATGTCACGGTCTGTCTTGATGATGGCCAGCCAGCCAAGCAGGCCGTCGTACCAGGGGGGTGGGGGAGTCTCGAACTCACCGGAGATGTTTGCGCCAAAGGCTGCGAGGTAGGGACGATCCGCAGCGATCTGGAGAGTGGTCGTGAGGTAATCTGGGTCCAGGACATTGTCATCGTCCACGAAAACGAGGAGTGGGGCGACTGTGCTGGCAATGCCGCACAAGCGGGCGTGAGTGAGACCGAGAGTGGCCTCAATGACGATGCGTCCGTGAGGGTGCCAGGAAACATCACACATTGAGGCAAGGGCGGGGCAAGAGGCATTGTCCACCACGAGCAGTTCCCAACGTGTGAAAGCCAGGGACTGGGCCTGGAGGGCTCCCAGCACTCTTGCCAAGTAGGCAGGGCGCGGGTTGTGAGTGCAGATGACAACTGAAAGCTCCGGGCTCAAACTTGGGGTGCGAGGGTATGCAGAAGGGGGCTTAAGTCCGATCGGCGCTCTGGCGGAAGCGCTTGAGCTTGCCAATAATGGCGCGCAGTGGAGTCATGGCGTACCATTGCAAGGGCATGGCTCCGTCTTCGATCCGCGTCACTTGAGCGGCAAATTCCAGCGATGAGGCCCGGTTGGTAGCGTATGCGAGCATGCCTGGATGGACGGCTGGAGCGATTCGTGGCTCCCTGCCTGCAAGGTCTGGCTCCCAGTGCGCCGAAAAGAGATTCTGTCGGTACCACCAGGCGATTCGCTCATCCTCCCAGATCTTCCACCGAGTGCGGTCGTCACACACAAACCCGTGGCCATTGAATAGAGACTGCCAGTAGGCTGGCCACTGGCAGTGGATGTGGTGCTGCCCTTCTTGGCCGGGACAGGCGGCGGAGAAGTACACCAGACGGGTATGCCGAGCGATGGCTGCTACGAGCCGATGGGCCGCTGCTGCTGGAAGATGCTCCGCGACCTCAAGACAAAGGGCGGCATCAAACCGGCGACCAAGATCCCACGGTAGCGCGAGGTCCTGTCGCTTAAAGGTGGATGAAGGTGGAAGCATCGAGTCTGGTGGAGGGTCAATGCCATCCATGCCCCAAGCATCTGTGATGCCCAACCCGGACGCCGCTGCCAACCATGAGCCACTGCCGCATCCGATATCCAGAAGGGACGAGGGGAGGCGGCTTTCAAAAAGTACAGCGAGGGCAGCCTGTGCGCCCTCAAGAGAGTCAACATTTTGACGATGGTCGAAACAGACTCTCATGAGTGAGACGGAGGAGCAGCGGCGGCTTTTCTCAGGTAGGTGACGGAACCGAACTTACGAATATGTTCCGGCCGGGAGTGGCGGCTCAAATAGTCGTGGACGGCCCGGGTGCATCCCTCCCAAGTGCCATAGTCATCAAGAATCAGGATGCCGTCCGGGGCCAGGTGCGGGAACAGGTTTTCAAGGCAAAGGCTTGTGGATTCATACCAGTCTGCGTCCAGACGGAGGAGGGAGATGGGCTCTGAGGACACAAAGGCCGGGAGGGTGTCCTGAAACCAACCCTGAATGAGATTTACCTGGGTGGCCCTGGCAAGAGCCATGGCGGCCTGAGCGCACTCTGGAAGGGCGGTGCAATTGTCATGGTAACCGGGCGAGCCAACATTCTGCTGCCAAGCGAGAGCATCGGAGCCATCAATGGGCTGAGCTGGAGGGAGGCCGGCAAAGCTGTCAAAAAGGTAGTATTGACGGTGCGGCCCAAGGATGCTGGCCATGCCTGCGATGGAGCCGCCGCGCCAGACGCCGCACTCTACGACGCTACCTGCAAGATGCTGGACTTGATGACAAAGCAGCATGTTATCCACAAAGACGGTCTCGGGAACCATGGTGAAGTCTCGGAACCGCCGATAGAGACGACGCATCTTTCGCTGAATCAGCCATGCCCGGAATCTCCTGAGGGCAATCAAGACGGGGTGGAGATAGCGGTGACCGTGTGGCGACAGGGAGGGACGATCCAGCCGTGATCACCGGTATGAGGAAAGGTGCGGCCGGATGAGGGAGTGGAAGTGACCTGGAAGGCTAGTGCACCTCTTACATGGTCGCTCGTGGAGGTGAAGTGGGTGCCCAGCCACAGGTCAATGAGGTAGGAGCCTGGAACCAGTGGAGGGAGGTCGATCTCCAGATCGACCTGCTGGTCACCGGAAGCACCGGAGATGAAGGGCGAAGGTGCAGGGAGCGCCTGCATTACTGGCACAGTGGCGGCATCGGTAATGTCCACAGCGAGAAAAAAAGGTGGATGGGAGGTGGCGACCGCGATGCGTGTGCGGATGTGAAGGACGAGGTGCGGCTGTACCCCACTGAGGTGGCACGAGGCGAAGATGAAGCCTGCCTGGGGCTGGGGAGGCGACCCAGGGCGCTGCCACTCAGGGGTGACCGAACCGGTCACGGTGGATGCGTACCGGCTCAAGCCATCGCTGACAGGGCCGTCGAACTGCAACTGACCGTGGTCCAGCAGGACAATACGGGTGCAGAGGCTGCGGACCGCAGCCATATTGTGGCTGACGAAAAGGATCGTGCGACCTTCTTTAGAGACGGTGTTGATTCTCTGCAGACATTTGCTCTGAAACGCAGCGTCTCCCACAGCGAGCACTTCATCAATGACCAGTATCTCTGGATCCAGGTGAGCCGCGATGGCGAAGGCGAGGCGCACATACATGCCGCTGCTGTAGTGTTTGACTGGGGTGTCAAGGAACTTTTCAACTTCGGCAAAGGCAACGATTTCATCGAATCTGCCCCGGATTTCGATGCGAGACATGCCGAGGATGGCCCCATTGAGGTAGATGTTTTCCCTGCCAGTAAGCTCTGGATGGAACCCGGTGCCCACCTCAAGAAGACTGGCAATGCGACCCTGAAGGGTAACCCGCCCCGCGGAGGGTTGCGTGATGCGGGAAAGGATTTTGAGCAGGGTGGACTTGCCTGCGCCATTGCGCCCGACGATGCCAACGATTTCACCGGCCTGGACTTCGAAGGAAACGTCCCGCAAGGCCCAGAAGTCCTCGTGGGAATCGACGATGCCGTCTGTTGAAGCTCCGGAGAAAAGTCTCTGAAGGTAAGAGGAAACTACGTCCCTGAGGGCAGTGTAGCGGGGCTGCGAAACTGTTTTCGAAACCTGATACTTTTTGCCGAGATTCTCAACAGTGATGATGGCGGCGGACACAAAGGTGGACCGAGGAGTGCGAGTCCGTTAGATGATATCCGCAAACCCGCGCTCCGTTTTCCTGAAGTACCGGACGCCAATGAAGAGAAGGACGATGGCCGAACCGAGGGAGCAGAGGAAACCTGGCACGGAGAGGCCGGAAGCATCACCCAGACACCAGCGGAAGCCGTCGATGACGCCTACCATGGGATTGAGAGAGTAAACGAGGCGCCATTGCTCTGGGATCACCGAAGACCGGAATCCCACGGGGGAAACGAACAGTCCGAACTGGACGATGAAAGGAATGATGTAGCGGAAATCACGATA
>JBGGMQ010000431.1:0-10235 GCA_041287975.1 Verrucomicrobium sp.
GCAAGTCGAAACTGAGCTTTCAAAACGTAAGTCGTACAAAATGCGGAGTCAATACAGCTTCCGCAGGCCCAAACTCCAGCGAGGGCTGGGCGCAGCAGATTGTTACGACGTCATTTCACGAGTGCCGCCGCCTTGGACAAACTGAGCCGTCCCGCCGGTGGTATGGAACTCCAACCCTGAAAAAGACCTCACAAGGCAGAGGGTATCCCACTGACCTGCCACCTGCTGGCAAGTACCCAATCACGATTCAACACCCGCTAGCGACGTTGGAGTTCCGCTTTTAAGCGGGTCAGGGCACGAGACCCAGGACAATCTGAGCCGACTAAAGTCGGTACTCCAACACTGAAAAAGACCTCACGCCCCAGAAGGCCAATAAAAATGCCACCTGCCGGCAAACGCTCCAAAACACCACGCACCATCGCCAGCGGGGTTGGAGTACCGACTTCAGTCGGCTCAGTCAGCAACATCCAAACCGTCCCCATCCCGCCTTAACAGTCGCGAAGCGACCCCTCAACCAGCGCAGCGCCTCTCCCGGCCGAAGGCCGCTCAACGATACTGCTGCATTTCCTGCTCGCGGAACTGATCCGCCTTGGTCCGCTCCGAAGGGGAATGCCGGTGCTGGTGCGTCACGCCCATGACGAAGCAGGTGACGTCGACAACCAGGAACAGCATCGATATCAGGAGGCTGTAGCGTTTGATCCGCTCATCCAGCCACTTGTTCCGGTTCACGGAAATCTCCTCTGCAGGGGTGAAACGGGACTGGTACAGCCGGCGCCAGCCACGGGGGTCGCGCGCAATGCTGAAGGTCCACAGAAACATCCCTGTGAAGAGGATGCACGCAATTTGATAGGCGAGGGGGAAATTCTCCACCTCGCCTAGGATGTTGTTGCTGGTGGCGGCCTCCGCCAGAATCAAGATGCCCAAGTAATTCACTCCCATGCCTTTAGTTCAGATTCAGTGAAAATGAAAAAGGTTCCAGAGGGAAGGAACTTTCTCGTCACTGATGAGAAAAACGGTCGGAAGCAGGACTTTCTCCAACTGAAACTGTAATCTTGGCGTCATCCGCGGCCAAGTGGGTGAGGCAGTGGTACACGTCCTCTGCATCAGCCCCCAGGGTGCCGGCGATCTCGTCAGCGGTGCCGCTGCCTGCCTTGGCAAGCCCGGCGCGCACTTGGGAGAGTAGTGTCAGGAAGACTCCGGCGGCTTTTTTGCCTGCCTCCACGCCTGGCTGGTGGTAGGCGTTGATGTTCACGAGGCTGGCGTAGAAGGAGACCGTGCGGTCGTAGAGGGCGATGATGGCGCCCACGGTGAAGGGGGTGACCTCCGGGATGCTGATGGTCACGGACTCACGGCCGTTCTCGTACAGCGCCTTACGCGAGCCGCGCAGGAAGCCCTGAAGGAAATCGGAACACTTCGTGCCGGGTTCCACCTCCTGCTGCGGAGCGTCGGAGCCCTTGCGGACTTCGATGAAGGTCGCGAAGAAATTGTTCACCCCATCGCGCAGTTGCTGCACATAGGCGTGCTGGTCGGTGGAGCCTTTGTTGCCATAAACGGCGATGCCCTGGTTCACCTTGTTGCCATCCAGATCGAGCTCCTTGCCCAGGGACTCCATGACGAGCTGCTGGAGGTACTTGCTCAGGAGCACGAGGCGGTCCTTGTAGGGCAGGATGACCATGTCCTTGGCACCCTTGCCACCACCCGCGTGGTGCCACATGAGCGCGAGGAGCATGGAGACATTCTGCGCCACGGGCAGAGTGCGGGTCTTCTCGTCCATGGCGGCAGCGCCTGCCAGGAGGGAGTCGATATCCACGCCTTGCAGGGCCATGGGCACGAGGCCCACGGTGTGCATCACCGAGGTGCGGCCTCCGACCCAGTCGGTCATGGGGAAGATCTTGAGCCAGCCGCCTTCCGTCGCGGTGGCTTCGAGCTTGCTGTTGATGTTGTTGGCAGCGGTGCCGGTGACGGCCACGGCGTGCTTGGCGAAGTCCAGGCCTGCACGCTCATAGGCGGCGCGGGCTTCAATCATGCCATTGCGGCTCTCAGGCGTACCGCCGGACTTGGAAATCACCACGGTGAGGGTCTGCGCCAGCCCGTCGCCGATCTCGCTCAGCACGCGCTGGATGCCTTCGGTGTCCGTGTTGTCAAAGAACCACGTCTGCATCGGGGCGGTCCAGGAGTCCACGAGGGCATCCTTCATGAACTGGGGGCCGAGGGCGGAGCCGCCGATGCCCACGATGAGAAGATTGGTGAACTTGCCGCCGTTCTCCGTCGTGATCTTGCCGGAGTGGATCTCAGCGGCGAAGGACTTGCTGTCTGCAATGTCTTTCTCAATACCAGCCGCCAGTTCCGGGGTGGGGGCCAGCCTGGCGTTGCGCAGCCAGTAGTGGCCGACCATGCGGCCCTCGTCCGGGTTGGCGATTTCGCCTGCCTCCAGCTTCTTCATGTCCGCGAAGGCCCGGTCAGTGAGCGGGGCCATCTGGGTGAAGAAATCATCGCCGAACGTCATGCGGCTGATGTCGAGCGAAATGCCCAGGTCGGAATAGCGGACAAAGTGGGATTGAAAACGCTGCCAGAGACTCATTGGGCCGGATCTAAGCAGGATTGCCGCACCGCGCAAGAGCGAATGGAAGCATGGCTTGACCGTTGCCGCCTTCTGGCGAGAATCGGCGCATGAAAGCAATCTTCCTTGCGCTTCTCCTGACCACCCTCACCACCATGTCCGCCCTCGCCGAAGCTCCCTACCGCCACGTCGTCCTCTTCAAGTTCAAAGACACTGCCAGCAAGGAGCAAATCCAGGCTGTGGAGGAGGCCTTCCGTGAGCTTCCTAAAAAGGTCGACACCATCCAGGAGTTTGAGTGGGGCACCAATGTCAGCCCTGAGGGCAAAGACGACGGTCTGACCCACTGCTTCTTCGTGACTTTCAAGGATAAAGCAGGCCTGGAAGTCTATTTGCCGCATCCGGCGCACAAGGAATTCGGAGCCAAGCTCAAGGGCCTCATCGACAAGGTGGTGGTCGTGGACTACGTCGCCAAAAAATAAAAGGCTGACCGGGAACTTCCCGAACCCCAGTTTTCTCGTGAACAAGGCGGTGCCCAGGCTCCGCCTTGTTTGTTCTTAGGGGGCTAAGCTGGAGGGAGTCCGCTCGGCCATAGTGCTTCGTCCCCGCGTCAAGCGGGCATCCTTCATCGCTGCGATGAAATGATTTCATCATTGTGAGCCGACGACAAAACCGGCCGGGCCGCCCGCTCGGCGCGCAGCATCTGCACAAGCCGGACAAGGTCGTCCTCTGTGATGTCCACAAAGGAATCCAGCTTCTGCATGGAGCGTACGATTTCCGCGTGTGTCGGTTGGGATCCCGGCTGCAGCCGGGGATCTGCCGGTGCAGGTCGGTTGAGGGCAGCCGGATAGCGACGCCAGTCGAACAGGGAGTTGAAGAGGATGGCCACGCCCACCATCACGACTGCATTAACGAGCACCGGCATCAGCACAAAGTCGTAGCCCAGATCCCGCACCCCGGAGCCTCCGAGTACCGCCGTCAGCGCCGTGGCTCCCCCAGGGGGGTGGATGCACTTGAAAATATGCATGGCCAGGATGGCAAAGCCGACCGCCGCAGCGGCTGCGGTGAAGTGATGTGGAATGCAGCGTGCTGCCGTGACCCCGATCAAAGCTGAGAATCCATGCCCGGCGATCACCGGCCACGGTTGTGAGAGGGAACCATGCGGCACGGCGAAGAGCAGCACTGCGCTGGCCCCCATGGAGGCGATCACCGCCACTGCGCCGGAGAGGTGCAGCGTGGACTCCGTCACCACCAGGAGCAAAAGGATGGCCGTAAACCCACCGAGGCCGGAGATGGCCTTCTCCCGGTAGCTGACGGCGTTGAGTTCTATCCCGAGGAATGATTTGAAGTCTGGCATGGGAGTGAAGAATGAGGAAGCGCGGGGAAAGGGAAATGGGGAGGCTCGTCGAGAGGCGAAAGGGGAAAAGCGAGGCGGTCATGCCGCCCAGGGGATCCCGGGGTTCAGGCAACTACCTCTGCAGTGAGGTGAAAGTCCTGTTCAGTGCCTCAAGG
Organism: Verrucomicrobium sp.; assembly: GCA_041287975.1. Classification (GTDB taxonomy): domain Bacteria; phylum Verrucomicrobiota; class Verrucomicrobiia; order Verrucomicrobiales; family Verrucomicrobiaceae; genus Verrucomicrobium. The sequence goes on from JBGGMQ010000431.1 coordinate 4,070, forward strand.
GCGGACTCTGGCACCACCAGGCACTCCGCAGCAGGCCCCATTCAAAGGTGGCCTCCCGGTGAAGTGTGAACCCGGCCTTGGTCAGGAGCGGGTCCGGGCAGGTCAGTCTTCGTGCAGGCAGTCGTGTGACCACGCGGAAGAAGACATACATCATCGCCAGGATGAGGCGGCTGCGCAGCCTGCGCCAGCCATGGGGGGCCTCCTGAAAGTCCGCCACCAGCCAGTGCGCGGCGGGCCTGGCCGCCCTGGCGATAGTGGGAATGAGCCTTTCCAGTTGATCGGGGCGGAAGCAGTCCAGGAAAAAGTGGGTCACGATCAGGTCGAATGCTGCATGCGGTGGCTCCCACGTCAGGGCGTCGATGTGAATGAAGGTGACGCGATCCACCCGTAGCCCGACGGCTTGCACCGCCTTCTGCGCCTGGGTGATCATCACGGCACTCGCATCCACATAGGTGATCTGGGATTGAGGAAACTTTCCAAGACACTCGACCAGGAACCGCCCGTGGCCCTCACCCAGCATGAGGATGCGGGCTTCATCTGGCAGGGTGAGAGCGCCGAGGAAAGCGCATCTGCAGCGGTGCAGCCGGCTCCCTGCGCAGACGCGCTCCATCCACCGGTAAAATGGGGCCAGCGTGTCAAAGCTCATGAGCGGGTGTCTCCATGGGCATGAACATGAGCGGGCATGCCGGTATCGGGAGCAGCATGGTGCGAGAGCCAGCGGTGTCTCTGCCACCAGACGCCGGCTGCGAAAGCCCCGGCACTGTAGGCGAGGATGTCGCGATAGTCACTGCCAGCGCTGGTCACGAAGCGGGGGCCCACGACCTCGCAGATCACCGACCACATGACGAGATGGAACACAATCTCGCCTGGTTGGGGCGGAGCATCCGTGGGCCGCAGCCCCAACTGCCGGTGCAGCCAGAGCACCCAGGGCAGCGCACAGGGGATGACCCACAGGTCATTAAAATGGTACTGGATGAACTCCAGGCTGACATGCGGTTTGATGAGCCAACGATTCACGGCATACAGCACGCACCCCGCCAGGCACAGGGGATCCAGGCCGTAGCGGAAGCGCGTGGTTGGCAAAGGAGATGACATGAAGGGCTCGCTCGCCTGTACTAAAGAAGCGCCAGCATGGTCCAGCCAGTGACGGCGGCGATGATGAACTTCAGGAGGAGAGCTTTGAGGATAAGCATGGCAGTATGGGTTTGGGTTTCAGTGTGTTTTGATTTGATTTGATTTGATTTAAAGATGGTTTGCCGGTCTGGCTAGTGACGGGAGCGGTGGTGCTCCTCCTCGTGCAGTTTCATCCGGGCCGAGAGAATAGCTGATCTCCCGAGATAGCCGATGGCTCGCAATGGCTCCTTGGGATCGACGACCGGCATGCGGCCGATGTTGTGCGCCAGCATGCGGTTGAGGGCGTCTGCGAGAGGCTCCCCGGGATGTGTCACCACGAGATCCCTGGTGCCAATCTCGGCCACGGTCTGGGGCTTGCCGTCCTCCTGATCCGTCAGCGCGCGCATCAGATCGCCGCGGGTGACGATGCCCGTCAGGTAGCCATGGTCATCCGTCACCAGTGTGCCCTGGTGTCCGGCCAGCAAGGGTTCTCCGGTCGCAATGCGTGAGGCCAGCGCATGGATCGTGGTACTGCCAGGGATGGAAGGCACTTCGTGATCCATCACCTCCTTCACCCGGGCCAGCTCAAAGGGATCAATGCTGTACTCACAGCTGATGTGCTGGCCGCGTCGCGCCAGTTTTTCGGTGAGAATGGACCGGGGCAGCCACAGCACGGTCACAGCATAGGCTGCAATGGTGCCGGTGAGCAGCAGCGGCAGCAGATTGAAATCGTGCGTCATCTCCACGGCAAAGACCATGGCCATCAACGGAGCGCGCATGGTGCCGCCGACCATGGCGGCCAGGCCCACCAGTGCCCAGGTGGGAACGTCGCCGGCAGGGATCCACTGGCCGGCCACCGCTCCCAGGGCACTGCCCAGGATGAGCAAGGGAGCGAGCACGCCACCCGAGGTGCCCGAGCCCAATGCGATGGACCATACCAGGGCCTTGACCACCAGGATGGCGAGCAGGGCCGTGCCCAGCAGGTGGCCCTGCAGCAGGTCGCGGATGGTTTCATAACCCACCCCCAGTGCCCTTGGTTCGATGAGTCCACCGATGCCGACAAACACTGCACCAATGGCTGGCCACCACATCCAGTGTAGTGGCAGTCGATTGAAGGCGTCCTCCATGAAATAGACCATGGAGGTCACGAGACCTGACCCCACACCCACCGCCAGCCCCAGCCCTGCTGCATAGAGCAGGGTGCCACCTTCCACACCCGTGTGCGGGGCCACGGGAAACATCGGCCCCACTCCAAAGAAGGGCACCCGCAGGCCCGCCGCCACCGCGACGGCCACCACCACGGGGATGAGGCTGCGTGGCTTCCATTCAAAGAGCAGCAACTCCACCGCCAGCAACACTGCGGCCACGGGGGTGCCAAATATGGCCGTCATGCCAGCGGCAGATCCCGCTACGAGCAGTGTCTTGCGTTCGGCGGCACTCAGGTGGAATCGCTGGGCAAAGAGCGATCCCAAGGCTCCGCCTGTCATGATGATGGGACCTTCTGCACCAAAGGGCCCGCCTGTGCCGATGGAGATGGCCGCAGACAGAGGCTTGAGCAGGGCCACTTTCAACTGGATGCGACTGCGCCCCAGCAGGATGGCTTCCAGCGCCTCCGGAATGCCGTGCCCGCGAATCTTTTCAGACCCGTAGCGGGCCATCACTCCTATAATGAGGGCTCCGGCCACTGGAATCCCAACTACTGCCCAACCCCACGGATGCCCCGCTGGAGTGGCGTCTGCCGCAGACCAGTGCAGGTGAAAGACCAGATTCGTGACGGTGTTGATCAGCAGGACGAGCCCCTTCGCAACCACAGTGCTTATGGTCCCTACGATCAAGGCCATACCCGCCAGCAAGAGCACGCGACGTGAAATACGATAGTCCGCCAGATCGGAGTGAGCCGTTTGCAAGGCCGGAGCCAGCGGGGCAGGGGAGAGAGCAGCGGGGGTGGACATTCTGAAAGTGATGAGGTATATATGTATCGTAATACGATATATGTCAACTGCGATTGGCACTCTGGCTTTGGAAGTGCTTCATTCCCTGCAATGTCCGCCCCAAAGATCACGAAGCACGAATACGAAATGCTGGCCGCTTTCCGGTTCAGCCTTCGGCAGTTCCTGCGTTTCAGTGAGGAGGCTGCCCATGCGGAGGGGTCCACGCCGCAAAAGCATCAGGCCCTGCTGGCGATCAAAGGATACCCAGGCAGGGAAAGTGTTTCCATCGGCGAGCTGGCAGAGCGTCTCCAGATCCAGCACCACAGTGCAGTGGGTCTCATTGACCGGCTGGTGGCGGATGGTTTGATCGTCCGCGAACCTTCCGCCACCGACCGCCGTCAGGTGATCATTTGCCTGACTCCGGCAGGAGAGGAATTGCTGGAGAAGCTGGCCTCCGTCCATCGGGTGCAACTGAGCCGCGTTGGGCCCGAGCTGCATCAGCTTCTCGGCAAGCTCACCCAGTGGGCGGGGGCAGGGGTGGCTGAGTAGGTTCCGTGTGGAGGGACGTGCAACGACAACCTTTTTAACGCGGGGGCTTTGTGTGTTCCAAGGTTGAGAGGGGGTGGGATCGGCATCCACACCTGATCTTATGAATCGCCGGTACCCAGGGTAGCCTCGCTTAAGGCTCGGCCAACCCTGGGCTATAGTATCCATCCCCTTCAGGGATAAAAACCGTTGAGAGCCACGCGAGTGCTCGGAGAAGTGGCGAGGTGTCCGAAGTGAACGAGCGGCTTCGGAGAGCCGCACGGAAAGCGCAATGGCCTTTTCAGGTGGCCTGAAGGGCCTTTCGATCCTAGCCCAAGGGCGAAGAACCTGGGTACTTGTGATGGAAGAAGTGCTGTGCCCTGAAGGGGCACGAGAGTTTCCCATCGACTCCGGTAGGCGTTCGCCCACTGACGATGGCCCTCAGCGTCAATTCGACCCTCCACCCCAAATGCTGCCCGTCACATGCATGTCTTTTGTGTTCCCATCCGGGGGCTTTCCACGCAATCCGAGACAAATTTTCTGCCTTTCTCTTCAATTCCCATTGACTAAGTGTGGTATTGTTTTAAAAGAGGGTGTGCTGGGCTGACCCAACCGATGGGATGCACTGCCAGTGCCATGCTGAATACTGACCGGTCGTCCGGAGTTGCTCGCTGGCATTCCTTGCCAAACCTCCAATAGAACGCCGGGATGACTGCTGCCCGGACCGGGCGGCCCTGAGCTGAACGCTCCTGCCGCGTTGGTCCCATTCTCCGTTCGATGCCTGGAGGCGCGGCTTAACCGCATGCCATCGCCATTGCCATGGAGCCATCCGCCCATTCCATCACTGCTTCCGTTGTATCCTCTATCCCGCGTCGTCGTCTGATCTCTTTTCGGCCGGGGCGTGGTTTCACTCTTGTGCTCGGTCTGGGGCTCAGCCTCGCCAGCCAGCTTCACAGCGCGCCCACTACTCCCTCCACGGAGGCCAGTCCTGAGGCCTCACTGGAGTTCTTTGAGAAACGGGTGCGCCCTATCCTGGTCAACCATTGCTACACCTGCCACTCGGCAGACACCAAGCCCGCTGGCGGCTTGCGCGTCGATGATCGCAATGGCCTGATCTCGGGTGGCAATGAAGGTCCAGCCGTGGTGCCCGGCAATCCAGAGAAAAGTCTCCTCCTCACCCGTGTGCAGCGGGATCACTCCAAGGTCATGCCGAAGGAGGGAGAGCTCCTTACGGACACCCAGATCGCAGACTTGTCCCAGTGGATCAAGGATGGTGCCACTTGGCCCCGCGAGCGCATTCCTGCCTCCTTGGGGCGCACTAGCGCGGAGTATGAGCAGCTCAAGGCCAAACACTGGGCCTGGCAGCCACTCACCAAACCGGGCGTGCCCGCAGTGAAGAACACCGCCTGGCCGCGTGACAACATCGACCAGTTCGTCCTCGCCAAGTTAGAGGAAAAACAGCTCGCTCCTGTGGCAGATGCGGACAAGGTCACCCTGATCCGTCGCGTCACCTATGATCTGACAGGCCTGCCTCCGACGCCAGAGGACATCTACACCTTCCTCAAGGACTCCTCCGGCAACGCCTTTGCCAAAGTGGTGGATCGTCTCCTCCAGTCCCAGCAATATGCTGAGCAGTGGGGCCGCCACTGGCTGGACATCGCCCGCTATGGCGAGTCCACCGGCCCGTCCCGCAACATTCCCTACCCCCACGCCTGGAAGTTCCGCAACTACGTGCTGGATGCCGTGAACCGTGACATCCCGTATGACCGCTTCATCCAGGAGCAGGTTGCCGGGGATTTGCTTCCTGCGGAGTCCGACAAGGAAAGAGACCGTCTGCTCACCGCCACAGGTTTCCTCGCGCTCGGGGTGAAAGACGTGAACCAGCGCTTCAAGACACGGTTCGTCATGGACAATGTGGATGAGCAGATCGATGCCGTCACCCGCTCCGTGCTTGGCCTTACCGTCAGTTGCGCCCGGTGCCACGATCACAAGTTCGATCCCATCCCCACCACGGACTACTATGCTCTGGCTGGCATCTTCACCAGCACGGACCATTGCGCCGGTGTGCGTAACAAAATGGGCGGTGGTGGTCTGGACTACTACGACCCCTCCATGCTCGTGAAGCTGACCAGCGACGCGCCGCCTGTGCCGGAAGGCGATGTCGAGAAGGCGAAAACCCAGCTCGATGAAGCCAAGAAAGCCTGGGATGCCATCCGTGGCACTCCGGAAGGTCTGGCCAAAGCGCCCAACGGCCAGCCCAAGCAGCGCGCGTTCCGCTTGAAGTATGACCGTGCCCAGGCCGATTTCCTTGCCCTTACTGACCCTGCAGCCAGTGGCCACGCCGTGCATGGCGTGCGCGACTCCAAGGCCATTGCCGATACGGAAGTGCGCATTCGCGGTGAAGCTGAGCGTCTTGGCCCTACAGTGGCTCGTGGTTTCCTCTCCACCTTCCAGGTCCCCGGCGCAGAGCCGGTGAACCCGGAGCAGAGCGGTCGACTGGAGCTGGCCAAGTGGCTGACGAGCCCGGGCAATCCGCTCACAGCACGTGTGATCGTGAACCGCGTCTGGCAGAATCTGTTTGGCACCGGCATCGTCAA
>JBGGMQ010000432.1:0-8469 GCA_041287975.1 Verrucomicrobium sp.
TACCGGAGCTGTGACCATCAATACGGGGGGAACTCTCCGCCTCTGGATTCAGAACAATGCCTCCTTCTCCATCGCGAACAACCTGACCATCGATGGCGGTACATTGCGCAATGAAGACGGCAACCACACGATGTCCGGCACCATCCTGGTGAACGCCGGTGGCGCGAACTTCGTGACCCAATGGAACACTAAGAACCTCACGCTGAGCGGGGTCATCTCTGGCACTGGCGCGGTCCGCATCAGCAGTGTGAATGAGGCTGCGTCCAGGGTCATCATGACCGCTACGAACACCTACACGGGCGGCACCACGGTGGCCAGCGGCACACTACAGCTCGGGACCGATCCCGCGTTTGACAAGCAGAACAATGGCTACATCCGCGGCGCGGTCACGGTAAGCTCCGGAGCCACCCTGCTGCTGAACGCCACCAATGCCTTTGGCTACAGCACTGGCGCAAAGGTGGACAGCGTGACGCTGAACGGCGGCACCCTCACCCATGCCGCCACGGGGGACAATGGCTGGGGCATCACCTACACGCTTACCGGGGCCCTCATGCAAGGCACCAATACCGGCGCTTTCACCTTCGGCGGCAACTCTGGAGGAACGGGCACATCCGTGACCACCCTTGCTTCGGCGAACAGCTCCACCATCAACGGCAGGATTCGTCTGCGGGAGAACAACGTGGGCAACACCGTTGTCTTCAACATTGCTGATGGGGCAGCCTTGAACGACTTGGTCGTCAACGCAGTCATCGAGACCACATCCTCGGCTTACGGCATCACGAAGACGGGTGCTGGCGTCATGATCCTGAATGGCGTCAACACGCTCACAGGCAGCACCGTCATCAGCGGCGGCACGCTTGCCCTGAGCCACATCGGCACGCTCGCCAGCTCCCCCGTGGTGGTCAACAACACCGGCATCTTCAGGATCGACACCACAGGCAAGACCCTGGCCTCCCTGACGGCAAACACAGGCTCCACCCTGGCTCTGACCGCACAGGCGGGCGCCACGACTACGATTACCGGAGCATTGACCCTCACGGATGCAGCCGCAATCTCGATTTCCCCCATCTTCAGAGCCCCCGTCACGGCTGGGACCACGATTGATCTCATCACCGCAGGCTCCATCACGGGCACGGGCACCCTCACCACCAACTTCAACTTCTACGGCCAGTCCCGCATCGCCGGCACCACCTCGGTGGTAGGAAACATCGTCCGGCTCAACGTGACCACCGGGGCCGCGAGCCTGACGTGGAACAACGCTGCGGCCAACGGCCTCTGGGACATCGCCACCAGTGCCAACTTCAACAACGGCGGCAGCAACGACACGTTCATGTCCTACGATGCGGTCACCTTTGACAACAGCGCCGCTCCAGGGAATGCCAAGACGGTGAACCTCGTCGGCACCGTGGCCCCCACCCTGGTGACGGTAAACAATGCGACCACGGACAACTACACCTTCACGGCCGTCACAGCGGGCGCAGGCCAGTTGACCGGTGCCGGCTCCCTGGTCAAGGATGGCGCAGGCACCCTCACGCTGGGGGCAAACATGGGCTACAATATGACCGGCAGCATCACCGTGAATGCCGGCACCTTCGACATTGGCAGCAAGGCCCTCACGAACATCTCCAGCCTTGTCCTCAATGGCGGGGCCCTGAACACGGGCTCGATCAACGCGCTCGTCTATGATCTGCGCGCCGGCTCTGCCAGCACCATCCTCACGGGTCTGTCAGGAATCACCAAGACCACCGCGGGCACCGTCACCCTCAGCGGGGCGAACACCTACACCGGCGTCACCACGGTGAACGCTGGCACGCTCATCCTCACCGGCAGCAACACCGCCACCACCGGAGCCTACGCCGTAAATGGCGGCACGCTGCAGGTGGGCACTGGAGCTGCCGTTGGCACGCTAGGCACGGGAGCCGTCACCATCGCCTCCGGAGGCACCGTCCTTTACAATCGCAGTGATTCCGGCCTTACCATTGCCAACGTCTTCAGCGGGGCAGGCGCACTGAATTTCACCGGCACCAACAACGGCATCAGCAACGGCACCTCCGGCTACATCCTCTCCGGCAGCAATACCGCCCTCACCGGCACGATCAACATCATCAACTCCAGGTTGACCGTGGATGTCCCCGCCGACCTTGGCACGGCAGCCGTCACCATCGGCACGAACGGCCAATTCTACTTCAGCACTGCGGGCACCTTTACGAACAACTTCACCATTTCCGGCAATGGCTGGGGTGAGACGGCAGGGGTACTCGGTGCGATCCGGCTCTCCAATGGTGTGAATCTTTCGGGAACCATCACCCTTTCTGGGGATGCCCGCATCGCCACCTTCAACGCCACCAACAGCACCCTCTCGGGAGCCATCGTGGGCGGGAATGCCGCGCAGACCCTCACCTTTGGCGCGGGGGGGGCCGCCAGCAACATCACGCTAAGCGGGGTCAGTACCTACACCAGCGCCACCAGCATCTTCTCCGCGGCCTCGAACCAGGCCACCACGGTAAACCTGACCGGAAGTTTAGGAAATACTGCGGTGACCGTGAGCAACTTCTCCATCCTCACGGGTGAGGGCACCATCGGGGCTGTGGGCGGCACGGGATCCCTCACCATGCAGGCTGGCAGTTTCCTGAATGCCGACCTCTCCACGACCGGCGCGCTCACGGTGAATGGCACCGTGACCTTCAGCGGAGCCACCTCGCTGAATCTCGGCATGACCGGGATCGCCCCTGGTGCCACATACACGATCCTGAACCATACGGGTGTGGTCACCGGCCTGAACAACCTGGCCGTGGCCAATGCCTCCAGCTTCCGCGCCCTCCAGATCACGGATTCCGGCACGGCCATCCAGATCACCCTGGGCAACAAGGCGCTCACCTGGACGGGCTCCACGAATGCAGCCTGGGATTTGAATACAACGACGAACTGGGTGGATGGCACGAACCTGGCGGAGAAATTCTTCCAGGGGGATGCGGTGACCTTCATCGATGGCGCAGCGAACGCCGCCATCACCATCACCGGGGCGCTTACCCCCAGCAGCGTGACGTTTAACAACTCCACAGCCACCACTTACACCATCACCAGCAGCGCGGGCAACACCCTCGGCGGCAGCGCCATCGTTCAGAAGTTCAACACCGGCACGGCCATCCTGATCGGGCCGAACACCTACACTGGCGGCACCCTCATCCGCCAGGGCACGCTGGTGGGCCAGAACGCCACCGCCTTCGGCACAGGCGTCATCACGCTGGGAGATGCCAGCACGGTCGCAGGCACGCTGGCGTTGTACCTCGATCCCATGACGCTCGGCGCCAACATCAGCATCTCCAACGCCATCGTCATCGGCGCTGTCAGCGCGCCCACCACGGCCGTAATCGGCACCCTGGGTGCCAGTGTGACGCAGGTGGGCCGCAACGGCGTCTTCAGCGGGACCATTACCCTCAATGACGACGTGATCCTGCGCAGCGGTGCTCACGACCAGACCACCTTCTCCGGTGCCATCACGGGCGGCAGCGCGCTGACGATCACCGTGGAGAACGGCCTCGTCGCCCCCAGCAACGCCACCGCCACGCAGTTCGGCGCGGGGCAGGCAGGCAACCGGGTGATCCTCACCGGTGACGCCAACGGCTTCACCGGCAACTGGAACATCAAAAGTGGTACTTCCACGAACCTCACCATCTTCCAGATCAACGCCGACCGCATCAACAACAACTCGAATGTGAATGTGGAGGAGTTCGCCGTGTTCCGCCTGAACGGCGCCGAGACCATCAACGTCCTCACCGGCAGTGGCCGCGTGCGCGGTGTCGTCAACAACCGCCTGCTCACTGTGGGTGCTGGGAACGGCTCCGGCACCTTCTCCGGCGTCCTGGAGAATGACGCCTTCGACGGCGGCTCGCTCTCCTTTGCCAAGAGCGGCACCGGCACCCAGATCCTCACGGGAACGAATACGTACACCGGCAGCACCGCCATCAACGGCGGCACACTGCAGATTGGCGATGGTGGCTCCATCGGCACTCTGGGAGGGGCTGGAGCCATCACCATGGGCGCAGGCGCCACCCTCATCTTCAACCGCGCGGGCGACCTCACGCTGGACCGGACTTTCACCGGGGCCACCACTGGCACCCTCATCCAGAACGGCTCGAACATTCTCACCATCTCAGGCACCCTGCTGCCCAACAACATTATTGTGAACAGCGGCACCCTTACTGTTTCAGGTGGTCTCGGCTTCGACAGTAACAGGATGGAGGGAAATGGCTCCGTAACTATCAACACCGGAGGAACCTTGATCGTGGCTTCAGCCCACGCGCTCGGCGGTGGCACTAGCGGCATGTCTGAATCCGTTGTGGTGAACGGCACCGGCAGACTGGTGCTGAGCTCGGAACAGTATCTCAACAACCTCACCCTCAACAACGGCGGCGGAGTCACCGGCGGCAATCAGTTGCGCGCCTCCAACGCTACGAACTGGCGCGTCACCGGCACTAGCAGCACCGCCTCCGTGGTGGAGTCCCACGTGCAGAACTACTATGCCGCGAACTGGACGGTGGATGACATCACTGGAAACTCCAACGTCGACCTCATCGTAAGCGGGAACATCGTGGGCGGCTTTAGCAACGGCGCGCTGAACAAGGCCGGCCTGGGCACCATGGAGCTGACCGGGACGGCCAATACCTACACCATGGGCACAAATGTGAACGCTGGCACCCTTCTCGTGAACAACAGCGTGGGCAGCGGCACCGGCACGGGTCAGGTGACCGTCGCTGCGGGGGCAACGCTGGCCGGGAAAGGCTCCGCCATTGCCACCGGTACAGGAGCCAACATCACCATCAACGGCCGCCTCAGCGTGGGGAACGTGGGCGATGACATCCTCTCTGACCTCAATCTCAACATCGGCTCCTCCTTGGGCACGGTGTTCTTCAACGGGGTGCTCGCGTTTGACATTTTCATGCAGGAGGAGCCCGGCGCCCCCACGAATCACGGCCAGGCCTATGGCGATGTGCTGCGATTCGAAACCACGAATGCCGTCGTGCTCGGCGGGCAGCTGGAGGTCAGCGCGGATCCGCTGGAATCCACCGCCTGGGACCTGGGCGACTCCTGGCAGCTCATTGACTGGACGAACGTCACCATGGCCAACGTCACCGGCAGCTTCAGCAGCTTCGTCCTGCCCGAGCTCGCCGAAGGGCTGAAGTGGGACACCAGCCTCATCGGCTCCACCGGTTACATCAGCGTCATCGTCGTTCCTGAACCCTCGCGCATGCTGCTGGTGCTGCTGGGCGCGGTGGTGTGTGTGGCGAGAAGGAAGAGGCGGCATTTTTGAGACAGGATTGACAAGATTTTTGAAGGATTAACAAGATGGGGTCAGGGGTGGAGAGTGGATTCTTGTCCAAGGAGCGGCGGTTTGTGCTTTTTGCACAACCGCCGTTGGCTGCGACATCGCAAGCACGGTCACCTTCCTAGAACCCCGCGCTCCCGACGCCTGGCGACGTCCCGGCTTGCCGGGACTTTGGAGTGCGTGCGAGAATCGCCGCTTTCGGAGGGACGAGAGATACGATGAAGCGGAGTGAGGTGAGCGGAGGTGGAAGGTTTCCTCACACAAAGACACAAAGGCACGAAGGAATAGCCATCAAAGCACAAGCCATCCCAATCTTTGTGTCTTCGTGCCTTTGTGTGAGGTTATGAAATTGGGGGACGGAGGAGTGGCTGGGGAGGAGTTGAGAGCGGCAGGTGTTTACGCACCTGAGGCCGATCCCGCACGCGGGATCGGTACTCCAACCCTCTCCGCTGGGCACTAAAAGATAGTTTGTTATTTCCCAGGGCGAAGCCCGCCTAAACCAGCGTAGCGCCTCAATAGCCCCTGACCCGCATAAGTGCGGAACTCCAACCCTCTCCGCTGGGTACTCAAAGGTAGTTTGTTATTTCCCAGGACGAAGCCCGTCTAAACCAGCGTAGCGTCTCAACCAGCGTAGCGCCTCAACCAGCGTAGCGCCTCAACCAGCAGCCCCACCGGGGGCGCGTCTCAACCAGCGCAGCGTTTCAACTTTTCCCCGCCTGCTTTCTCAAGTACTTGATGGCGGTCGATTCCTGGGCTTTGAAGAGGCTCACCGCAGTGTCGTCATCAAGCGTGACTCCTGAGGCCAGCATCAGCCTGGCCGCCGTGTTGATCTCTCCGTCTTCCGGAATGCCATCGATGTAGTCCCGGATGTCTGCGACGGAGACGTCCGCCTCTGTGGCAGCAGCCCGCCCGGGTGTGTGCCTCACATACTCCAGCACCTCCCCTTTGTACCTCTGCCACAGACAGCTCATGGAGACCTGGGTGTCGCGGGCCACGAGCTTCTTGCTGGCATAGTTGACCACCTGACTGAGGTTGGGAGACGCAATGCCGGCTTCTGCCATCTTGCCCAGCACGCGCTTCAGTTGCTGCAGCTGCACCGCATCCTCCCGGGCCGTGGGAGCGCCACGGTCCACGCGGGCTTGCAGCCGCATCACTTCCAGCCTCGCGAGAGACGTCGGTGTGAGCGTGCCGGGATAGTTGTGCAGCACGCCCAACAAGGCCGTCTTGATGCCGTCACTGTTGCGGTGCCTGCCGTACTTGTAGCCCACGTACGCGACTGCGGCTGCGGCCCCTGCCGCCCCCAGACTGGCACCCGCTGTAGCGACGGCGCTGGACGCGGTGACGGCGAGCGCCACCGTCGCTGTCATCATGCCGCCCGCACTCCCACCTGTTTGCAGGGCATTCTTGCCCATGCTGGCCAGCTTGTCAGTCAGCTGTTTGCCATGCTTCAACTTGATGCGCTCGCTGATGGCGAGCAACTCCGCATCGGTGGGGTCAACACGCTGCTGCACCTCTTTGTCCCGCTCACGCGCCTTGTACGTGCGGGCTGCGGCAGCGCCGTCCTTGAAGGTTTGGTACGCGTACACCAGCCCGGACACAGCGCCCGACCCCATGCTCATCCCGGCGGCCTCCCCGGCCTCGACAATCCCCCCGAGCACGGCTAACTCCACGCCCCCTCGACCAAAATCCATGGCGCTTTTCGTCCCTTTGCCGATCGCCTCCAGTCCGTCATAGTCTCTCACCGCCTGCCTGGCAGTGGCGTGCTTGAGCCCTGCATCGCTCGCCACATCCACCCCGGCACCCAGCTGATGCTCCAGATCGCGCACCGTCTGAACGGCGAGTTGGTAGTCATAGAGGGCCTCGAGCCAGTCATCCTCTGCGGCCCCATGATGGTCAGTCAAGGGGAGACCCCGGGCCTCAAAAAGCCTGTCGGCTTCGAGCTCAAAGGCAGCCATTGCCGGCGGCGTATCTCCTGGTCCCATCAGTGATGGGAATCGCCTCCCAAGCAGGCCCTCCAGATGATGGACGTGGTTGTCATACTCATCAGGCAGGCGACCCCTGTGTTGCGTGAGAATCTGATTTGCGGCCGTGCGGTCTGCCCTTGCCTGAGCAAGCTGGCGCCCGAGGTCTGCCGTATCCACCAACCGTCTGCGAGCCACGCCCTCGGCTTCGCTGAAGGCTCTGTAGTCTTTTGAGATCTTCATTCCTGTCGCCACACTGTCCGCAATCGCTGCCCCCTGGCTGAGGACCACCGTTGCATCCTGCGCCGTGGTGAACGTGTCAGCGCTTGATCTAAAGGTGTCGTCCCGCACGGAGTCCACGGTTTTTTCCGTGTGACCCCGTGTTGCCTTGCCTGCCACCGAAAGGGTGGACGAGCCTGCCTTGAGACCTTCTTTGGAAGTGTTCATGCCCGTCACCTGCTTGTCGAATTTGCTGGTTCCTGGCCCACGAGGAAGCTGCCGGGCATGCTCCAGGCGCCTCTCTGCTGCTGGCGACAAGCGGATTCGTATGTCCCGCAACCCGCGGTGTGCATCCACGACAGGCAGTAGGGGTGGATCGCCACCGGCACCACCGCCCTGGACAACGCCACCGCCATCTTGAACACCCACACCACCTCCGCCTCCAACGGCGCCTGCACCGCCCCCGCCACCCTGAGCATCTTGCCCCCCAGCTCGAGCGATGACTCCCTGCCCGCGTCCTCCTTGACCACCAGTCACCGTATGAAAGCGCACTTCATGTACTCCCCCATCGTCACCGCTCTCATCAGCTTCCCTGTCGCTTTCCAGATCGACCAGTAGCGATTGTTCTTCGGCACCGAAGCGACTCTCCACACTCTGGCGTCGAAAGGCTCCCTCAGTCCTGGGTGATGGCGACGGGCTGCCATCTGGTGAACCAGCGGGAAAAGCAGCCGCGGGCAGTCCCCCGTGCCCCGGCAGGACTCCACGAGACAGGCTGAAGATCATGTCCCCACGACGGTACACCGGATCGGAAACCGACGGGATGTCAGGCATGGCACTCCCGCCTCCGGTCCTTGATGACAGAGGACCTGGCGCATCCGACTTCACCGTCAGGTGCGCTGCCTCACTGCCGGAGGTTGCTTCAGACATGGTTCGAGCTGTCGCCTCCGCTTTTGGCCGGGGCGC
>JBGGMQ010000433.1:0-9560 GCA_041287975.1 Verrucomicrobium sp.
CGCCAACGGCGTCAAACAGTGCAGCCCGGGGTTAGGCGAGGGACGAGCCGCCACCCCGGGTGCCTGTGCAAACTCAGCCGGAACTCTGAAGGAGTTCTACAAAACTGTGGCAGGCCGACGAAGTTGGCGTGCCACGCCAGACGCCGGTACCGCAAGCGCACTACGGACCTTCTGTGGAACCCCTTCAGGGTTCAAGGCCATTAGCCCATTCGAACCTTGGGGGTGGCAGATCGTGCCTCGCCTGATCCCAGGCTATGTAGAAATATCGGCTTGAAGTCCCGGCTGGGGATGCAGCGCTCTCAGTAGCAGAATGGCGGCGTCGAGGCGAGGATCACCCGCGGACCCCGCGAGATGTCAGGCTTCATCACGAGCTTTTACCTTTGCATATCCTTCACCTGGCGACGTAGGAGCTTTGGAGTGCGGTGAGAATCACCGCTTTGGCCGGAGCTATTGAGGTGGCAACCGCCAAATGACTTTCCTAAGTGCAGCAAGGCGGCTGTCGGGAGGGGCGAGGCGGTGGACGAAATGGGCGTGGTTTTGACGTGAGCGTCAGGAGCTTCGGTGAAATACCTCAGGAGATTTGCACCTCAAAAGGTGTAGCCAAAGCTGCGATTCTCGCAGCACTCCAAAGCGACTTCGTCGCTAGGTGTTGGGGCTCCAATTTGGCTGACAGCAGGATCTGCTTCAGACCCCTCCTTACCCCTGATTCCGCTCCATCAGCTCACGGATCATGCGCAGTTGCTTCTTGTCTGGCTTGGCTGCGACGGCATGGGGCGTGAGCATGACCTTCTCCCGCCGAGCCTCTGCTGCCTGCTGGTAATTCTCCGCAGGGGTCAGATCGAGCATGAATTGCTTCACCAATGGGGCTCCAACGCGTGTCGCTGGATAGGCCACGACTTGAACCACCATGCTGAGATCACCCCGCTGAATATCCAGCACCTCTCCAAGCTTAAGCTCACGGGAAGGCTTCATCATCTGCCCTCCTATCTGAACCTGACCGCGAGTGCATGCCTGCGTGGCAAGGCTGCGGGTTTTGAAGATCCGAACGTGATGCAGGTAGAGGTCAGCTCGCATGAAACAACAGTGGAAACGGAGGTGCCTTTCGAAAGAGTGCGGACACCCGGTCGAAAGGCTCTCTTTCGTAACTACGATTGAGCTGGAGCGTTCTTTAGCAAAAGAGCTGCGAATGCGCCATCAAAGCCGTCTCTCCAAGGCAGGGAGACGCGCGTTTCCACCAGGCGAAACTCGGGATGACTGGCGAGAAACGAGGTCACCACGTCTTCGTTTTCCTCCCGGTCCAGGCTACAGGTGCTGTACACCAATGAGCCGCCCTGCTTGAGCAGGGGGGCCATGCCGTCGAGCAGCTTGAGCTGCAGTGCAGCCATCTCGGTGAAGACTTGTGGCTCAAGCCGCCAGCGAACGTCCACCCGACGCCGCATGACGCCGGTATTGCTGCATGGAGCGTCAAGAAGTATGCGATCCATCTGCTTGCCGTCCCAAAACTGGGCCATCGGTTTGGTCCAGTCCACTCCTCGCACTTTGGCATTCTTGACCTGCAAGCGCGCCAGATTTTCCTCGAGACGTTTCAAGCGGCGGGAGACAGAGTCGCAGGCGTAGAGTGTACCTTGGTTCTCCATCATCTGGGCCAGGTAGGCGGACTTGCCGCCAGGGGCCGCGCAAGCATCCAGCACGGCTTCACCCGGCTGGGGGGCCAGGAGTTCACAGGCGATGGCTGTGCTCGGATCTTGGGCGTAGCAGCGACCCTTGGTGAGCCATTCGCGTGGCGGGCCCGCCACTTGGTAGAAGCCCGGGAATGAAATGGGTGTCAGTGGGACGACCTCTTCAGCAGTCAATGGCTCTGCGTGAAGCTTGTTTACGCGGACGAAGGTGTCTGCTGGTCGCTGATCCCATTCGCAAAGGGCAGTGGCTGCCGTCTCTCCGTGCTGTTTGATCCAGCGGGCGACGAGCCAGTCAGGGTGGGACGTTTGATCTGCCACGGACATCCCTTTGATGAAGTCGAGCAAGGGCAGTCGTTCCCGGTCCACCCGGCGGAGCACGGCATTGACCAGCCCCCGGGCTTTGCCTGCCTGGTTCACCGTTTCGTTCACTACGGCGTGGGCTGGCATTTCCAGCAGCAGGAGTTGCGTAATGCCAAGTCGCAGGAGCCAGTGCACGCTGTTCTCAAGCCGGCGATTGTCGCAGACCTGCTCAAGCACGAGATCGGCCAGGTTAATGTGACGCAGCACGCCCAACACCAGGGACTGGAGCAGCGCGGCGTCCCGGTGCTCCAACTGGTGTCTGGCTGCTACCTTTTCGATGAGGTCTGTTGCGTAGACTTCGCTTCTCTCCCAGTCGATCAAGACTTCGAGCGCTAACTGGCGGGAACTTTGGGGGTCACTCATGCTGCTGACACGGGAAGGGTACCTTGACCAATCCCGCGGTATTGGAAACCATAGCTCGTGGCAGCAGTGGCGTCGAGGAGGTTGCGTCCGTCAAAGATCAATGGCGTCCGCATCGCATCCCGGAGTTCCTGAAGGTCGATGGTGGCAAACTCCGGCCATTCTGTGGCGACGATGAGAGCCTCGGCATCGCGAGCGGCTTCAAGCGCGCTTTCTGCCAGGGTGACCTTGCTGGCGACGGGGAGCTCTTTGAACTTCTCCATGGCCTTGGGATCATAGGCAATCACTTCGGCACCTTCCTTGACGAGAGTCTCCACGAGATTCACTGCCACACTGGAGCGCACATCGTCTGTATTGGGTTTGAAGCTGAGTCCCCAGACGGCAATCTTCTTGTCCTTCAAGACCCACAGCGCCTCACGCACGCTTTCCAGGAAGCGGACAAGCTGGCGGGAGTTGATCTTCTCCACCTCTTTCAGAAGGTTGAAAGGGGTGCCGAGTTGGTCGGCAATGGCAATGAATGCGGAAATGTCCTTGGGAAAACAGGAGCCGCCATAGCCCAAGCCTGCATTGAGGAAGCTGCGGCCGATCCGCTTGTCCATGCCAATGCCTTCAGCCACCTTTTCCACATCAGCACCGCTCACCTCGCAGATTTCGGAGAGGGCGTTCACATAGGAGATCTTGAGAGCCAGGAAGCTGTTGGCGGCGTGTTTGATGAGTTCGGCGCTGTTGATGTCCGTCACCAGCACGGGTGCGACGAAGGGCTCATAGACCTTCTGCATGACGGCAAGTGCGCGGTCACTGTTGCCGCCGATGACAATGCGATCAGGGTGCATCAGATCTTCCACGGCGCTGCCTTCCCGGAGGAATTCAGGATTGCTGATGACGTCAAACTCCACCCCTGGCTTGGCATAGCGGCGGATCGTCTGGGCCACGCGTTCGCCGGTTTTTACGGGTACGGTGCTCTTGTCCACGATCACCCGGTAGCTGCCCAGGCAGACTGCAATCTCACGGGCCACCTTTTCGATGAAGCTGAGATCGACGCTGCCGTCTGCTTGGGGTGGGGTGGGCACGGCGATAAAGACGACTTCGCCATGATTCACTCCTTCCTCAGTGCTTGTAGTGAACTGGAGTCGCTTGGAGACGACATTCTTGCGCACGATGGTCTCAAGCCCTGGCTCGTAAATGGGAATCCGGCCTTCCAGCAGGCTTTGAATTTTGCGCTGGTCATTGTCCACGCAAACGACGTGGTGGCCTACTTCAGCAAAGCAGGCACCTGTGGTGAGTCCGACGTATCCAGAACCAATGATCGTGAGTTTCATGCAGGAGGGAAGAGAATCCGGGCAGCGCAAAGCTGCGGTGGGAGGGGACTAATGCGGAGGTTGGAGGGGCATACAAGCGAGAAGGAGAAGAGAAAAAGCACCAAATCCCGGAACGGGTGTCCGAAAATTACCAATTCGCAAATCGACGAGGCCGCTAGTGCACAAAACAAAAAAACCCGGCATTTGGGAATGCCGGGTTTGAAGTGGTTGGGACTCTCGGTGGTCTGAGGGACTATTCGCGCCCGCCTTGGCCAGTCGGGTTCGGGTCGAGATCAAGCGGGATGCTGACCTGGGGGAAATCCTTGAGAGTGAGTGAAAGGACCACACCGTACTCGTTGGAGCTTCCGTTCTTGGCGCCCTTGTTTTCGCGGATGAGGCCACCCACGGACATTGTCCAGCTCGCAAGGTCACGATGGATGCTGTAGCTCTGGTACTGGAGGGTGCTGTCTTCCATCTCGTAGATGTGATTCATCGAGAAGCCCCAGTTTGAGTTGATCTTCGTGTAGATGCGCGAGTAGATCAGGCTGCTGTCGACGAAGATCGGGTTGTCCGTCAGCAACTGGTGACCAAGGCTCCAGGAGAACTTCTTGGTCGGCATCCAGGTGATGTTGGAGTTCACCTCGGTGAAGTTGAAGTCGCTGCTGCCAATCGGGAGCTGGCTGTCGATGGACATCGTGAGCCAGGGGAGGGGGGACCAGAAGATGTCGTTGTAGAGGTTCGACACATCGCGATCAAACTCTGGGTCTTCGATGAAGAGGTCCAAGTAGGTATTGATACCGCCGTAGTTGTGCGTGCCGCCATCCCGCTTGGTCTGGAAGAGGTTGCGCACACCGATGCGGGCAATGTTCCAGCTCTTCAGGTCGTCGATCGCCGTGAACTGTGGCACGTCAATCGGACGAGGGCGGGTGGAGGGGGTCAGGCGGTCCACACCGGAGAGACCTTCGATGCTGTCAGCTTCAACGTAGGAGTAGTTGATGTAAGGCTGGACGATGTGGCGCAGGCCGTCGAGACCGATAGTGCGGTTTTGGACGTCATCCCAGGTCTTGCTGAACTTGGCGGAAAGGTCAAAGCCTGCTGCGAAGATTGGCTTGGTGTCGTTGCCTACGTCAGCGGTGCCGCCTTCCACATCGCTGTAGTAGGTCAGGCCGCCACCGATACGGGGGACGAAGTTGATCCAGTCACCCTGGCCAAAGCTCACGGGATAGAGGAACTCATGGTAGCTGTGAGCGCGGAAGAACTTGTTTTCGCTCAGTTCAGCTTGGAGGGCAAGGAGGTCCTGCTCGACGTCATCGCGGTTCAGAAGCATCTTCGGGGTGGAGCGGAGGATGGCGGCATTGTTTGAGGTCAACGTCGTGCCTGCGAGTGCTGTCGTGTTGCTCGGCAGCGCATTGCCATCCGCATCCAAAAGGCTGGTGGCGGTCGAGCCGTTGGCTCCGTAGGTGGTGCTCAGGTAGGACTCCTGCTGCTTGATCTTGCCCTGCAGAGCGGCTTGCTCAAGGTCCGAGAGTTTGTCGCTGTAGCTGCCCAAGCTCGTTTCACCCTGATAGTAGAAGTTCGAGTTGAGGATACGGCTGCGGGTGAAGTCAAAGGCCAGTTCCACACGCTCGTCTGTGTGGAAGAAGTCGTTGATCTGCATGCGGGCCAGCAGAGTGGCTGTGAAGCGGTCGTCGCGCTTCACCAGATTGATGATGTTGTCCGGCTGGGGCTCAATGCGGAAATCATTCAGGAAGTAATCTTCCAGCATGAACTCATCGCTGAGTTTGGTGATGTCGAAATCAAGGTACCAGGTGCTTTCTTCAGGACCAGGAATGTAAATGCGGTGCTGGAAGCCGATGCGGTAGCGGTTTTCGTCCACACGCTCCTCGGAGCGCTGGGAGTCGTTCACGCCAGTCAACGGATCCGTATCGTAGGCGTAGTAGAGCTTCAGCTGGCCGATATTCGGATTCTTCTTCCACTTCTGGGAGTAGAAGTCCGCACCAATACCCACACCACGTGCGCTGCGAAGGTCCAGATGATACTTGGCGAGAGTGTGATCCCCGTGCATCACACCGTACTGGTTGAGAAGGAAGGCTCCCCACTGGCTGGTGTAGCCGGGCTGGAAGAAGTAGCCAAGCTCGTCGTTAAGAGGTTGGACGATGTAGGGGAACCAGAAGACTGGGGTCTTGCCGGCGTACACCTTCACCCCGCGCATGATGACGCGGTCACCAGGGTAGATCGTGATCGACTTGGCGCGAATCTGGTAGTTCTGCACCTGGCTGTCGTGCGTGGTGAAGTAAGCGTTCGTTCCATCGATGCGCTCCACTTTGCCGCTGTTGGTTTTGAAGCCGTCAGTGGTGTAGAAAATCGGCGTGAGGGAGCTGCGAATGTTGTTGGCTTTGAGCTCCTGCGTCTTGACGTTGTAGATGATGTTCTCGCCGCGGAAGATCTCCCCGTCCTTCACCACGGTGACGTTATCCTTGGCCACCACGTCGCCGGTGTTGGCGTTGTAGTCTGCCTGGCCAGCTTTGATCTCCACATCTTCATACTTGATGTGTACATCGCCTTTGGCAGTCGCAATGCCCGTCATCGGGTCGAACTGCGTTTCCAACCCCTCGATGTTGATGTTGCTGGTAAGGGCTCCGAGAATATCGGACTGCCCATAGGAATTGGCGGTGAGGAGCAAGGCGCAGCTAACGAGAGATAGGGCAATCTTCATGGCGCGGGGAATCGTGAGAGGTCTCATGCGGAGCCTGACGGGGGAGTGGGAGAGGTTGTTAAAACGTATGAAATAGGCGATGGCAGCCGGGGCAGCAAGGAAAAGGAAAAGAAAAATCTGGGCCAATCGGTGGACATCTTTGCCCGTATCCCTGAGGATCTGACAACTTTCATTACCGCCTGAGGACGTTGCAGATTCGTCAGGGAGGACTCCTTGGTTTGGCATAAGGCCTGCTTTATAATTTCCCACATGTCCATTCACGTCGCTCTCCACCATCGCACGACTTACACCTACGATCGTCTGATCGCCCTTGGACCCCAGACCATCCGGTTGCGGCCGGCCCCTCATTGCCGCACCAAAATTCTGAGTTATTCGCTCAAGGTGGAACCCTCCAACCAGTTCCTGAACTGGCAGCAGGATTCCCATTCGAACTACCTGGCCCGTCTCGTATTCCCTGAAAAGACGGGGAAACTCGACATCATGGTCGACTTGGTGGCCGAGATGTCGGTCTACAACCCCTTCGATTTCTTCCTGGAGCCGTACGCGGAGAATTTCCCTTTTCAGTATGAGCCTTGGCTTTTCAGGGATTTGTCTCCCTTCCTCCAGACGGAGCCTGTACCCCCCGCCGTGCAGAAGTACGTGGAGGAGTGGAATGCCAAGGAGCCTATGCGGATGATCGACTTCCTGGTCGCCATCAACCTCCAAATCCAGAACGACATCGGCTACACCATCCGCATGGAGCCGGGCGTGCAGACACCGGAAGAAACCCTGGAGCTTCGCAGTGGCTCCTGCCGTGACTCAGGGTGGTTGCTCGTCAATGTCCTCCGGGCGCTCGGCTATGCTGCCAGGTTTGTGAGCGGCTATCTCATTCAGCTCAAAGCGGATGTGAAGGCTTTGGACGGCCCTAGCGGAGCGGAGAAGGACTTCACGGATCTCCACGCCTGGTGTGAAATTTACCTTCCGGGTGCAGGGTGGATCGGCCTTGACCCCACCTCCGGTCTCTTCGCAGGGGAGGGGCATATCCCTGTAGCGTGCACGCCTGAGCCCAGCACCGCTGCCCCTCTCAGCGGAGTCTTGGATGAGTGCGAAAGCACGTTGCTCCATGAGATGGAAGTCACCCGTATCTACGAATCTCCGCGAGTGACCAAGCCCTACACGGAGGAGGAGTGGAAGCGCATTCTCGCTGCGGGGCGTGCGGTGGATGATAAGCTCCGCCGGGGCGATGTCCGCCTGACCATGGGGGGCGAGCCTACTTTTGTGTCGGTTGATGATCCCGATGGTGACGAGTGGAATTTCACCGCCAACGGTGTCAAAAAGCGCGAGCTTGCGGGTGAACTCCTCAAAAAGTTGCGCACCAAGTACGCAGCGAGCGGTGGCTTTCTGCACTATGGCCAGGGCAAATGGTATCCTGGAGAAGTGCTGCCACGCTGGTCCTTGGGTTGCTGGTGGCGCAAAGACGGGGAGCCAATCTGGCGCGACCCTGATCTCATCGCGGATGAGTCAGTAGACTACGGCCATGGAGTGGATGAGGCGAAAGCCCTGGCCGACAAGATCATTTCGGGCCTGGGAGTCGACAGCCAGTGGCTCCTTCCTGCCTATGAGGATGTCTACTATTACATCTGGCGTGAGCGTCGCCTGCCCTCCAACGTGGATCCTCTCAAGAGCAATCTGGATTCCAAAGAGGAGCGGGAACGCATTCGTCGCATCTTCGAGCGCGGCCTCGGTTCGGTAAGTGGGTATGTGCTTCCCCTCGAGCACGCCGTTGTCGATGGAGTGAAAAAATGGGTCACTGGACCCTGGTTCCTCCGTCGCGAGACCCTTTACCTCATTCCGGGTGATTCGCCGATGGGGCTGCGACTGCCGTTGGATTCACTGCCATGGGTGGAGGAGCGTGAATATCCCTGGGTGCACGAGCGTGACCCCATGGAAAAGCTGCCGCCATTGCCTCCCCGCAAGGATGCCGGTGGCCAGATGTACGTGAGCCGCGATGTGGACATGACGGGCACCGCAGGCCCACGGTTCAAATACACCACCAGCCTTTCCGATCCCAATAGTGAGGAAGCTGCAGGCAACGCTGCCGCTGGCAAAGCGGGAACGGCTGTCCGCTCCCAGGAAGGGCTTGGCGTTGAGCAAAAAGCGCCAACCTCCCCCAAGAAATTCACCAGGGAGCCAGGAGCCCAGGAAAGCGCTTCATGGGTGATTCGCTCTGCCATGTGCATTGAGCCTCGCAACGGCCGTCTGCACATCTTCATGCCTCCCACGGAGACGACGGAAGAGTATCTCGACCTCGTTGAAATTGTTGAAAATGCCGTGAGGGATGTAGGCTTGCCGGTAATCATCGAAGGAACTCCGCCTTCATTCGATCCCCGGCTCCAGGTCCTGAAAGTCACGCCTGACCCAGGGGTGATCGAAGTCAATCTGCACCCGGCAGCCACCTGGGATGAATTGGTGGACAATACCACCACCCTTTACGAGGAAGCCCGGCTCACCCGTCTCGGTACGGAGAAGTTCATGGTGGATGGTCGCCACACCGGCACGGGTGGGGGTAACCACATCATCATTGGGGGAGCGACCCCGGCGGATTCACCCGTCTTGCGCCGTCCTGACCTGTTGAAGTCGCTGCTGGCCTACTGGCAGAACCATCCCTCCCTCAGCTTCCTGTTCACAGGGCTGTTCATCGGGCCTACGAGTCAGGCACCCCGTATCGACGAGGCTCGAAACGACTCCCTCTACGAACTGGAGCTCGCCTTCAAACAAGTGCCAGAGAAAGGCAAGGATCTGCCACCATGGCTGGTCGACCGTCTTTTCCGGAACCTTCTGATTGATTCGGCAGGGAACACTCACCGTTCGGAGTTCTGCATTGATAAACTTTTCAGTCCTGACAGCGCCACGGGTCGACTTGGCCTTGTGGAACTGCGTAGCTATGAGATGCCGCCCCACTCCCGCATGAGCCTGGCGCAGCAGCTCCTTCTACGCGCCCTGGTGGCGAAGTTTTGGGACACTCCTTACGAGAATAATCCGGTCCGCTGGGGCACGGATATTCACGACCGCTGGATGCTCCCGCACTTCCTCTGGACTGATTTCGAAGACGTCATCAATGACCTGAAGGGGGATGGATACGACATGGACCTCTCCTGGTTCGCCCCT
>JBGGMQ010000434.1:0-3642 GCA_041287975.1 Verrucomicrobium sp.
GGTACAGCGGCGTGGCCAGGCCTTGCAACTGCTGCATAGCCTCTTCCAGGAGGAACAGAGTGCGCTGACGAATCTCTTCACCCAGCCGCTGGCGGACAAGGTGTCCGGGTACCTTCAGTGCCTCTTTGGCCCGGAGACTTCCGCTCGTGTTCGCCTGGGAGACGACAATGCCTTTGCGGGCTTCGACATCGTCCGCCCGGACCAGCAAAGTGGTGCCTTCCAGTTTGAGGTGCTCAGCGGCGGCGCGAGGGAGCAGGTCGCCGCCGCATTGCGCCTCGCCATGGCAGAGGTGCTGGCCGCCGGGCAGCCGGACCGGTGTCTGCCATTGGTCTTTGACGATGCCTTCGCCTATTCCGATCCCACCCGGGTGCGGACCCTGCAACGCATGCTGGATCTGGCCTCGCAGCGTGGCCTCCAGATCATCGTGCTGACGTGCAATCCCGCCGATTACACCTCGCTGGGAGCCCAGGAAATCCGGCTCCCGGTGCCTGTGAACACAGGTTTGGTGCCAGCGGCACCCGCTTTGTAAACCTCGACAAAGGGATAGGTAAGTCCTGCTTGTCGGCACTGGGGCATCTGCTTTATCGTGCCGGTCTCTAATGAATTTCTATCTCCCGTTGTTCCGCTTCTTTGGTATGGCCCTCTGCACATGGCCGTTGTTGATCCAGAGCGCGACGCCGGATGGCGCGGAACTCTACCGCCAGCATTGTGCCATCTGCCACGGGATGGAAGGGCAGGGCATCCCAGGAGTGTTCCCACCTCTGGCGAAGTCGGATTTCCTGGTCGAAAGCCGGGACAAGGCGCTGCGAGCCCCTTTGGAGGGATTGTTCGGCAAGATCACGGTCAATGGTGTGGCCTATGAGGGCGGCATGCCCCCAGTGCTTCTAAAGGATGAGCAGATCGCCTCCGTGTTCGGTCACATCTATGCCTCCTGGGACAACAACAAGGGCAAGGCCCCTACCGAGGCTGAGATCAAGAAGCTGCGCGCCAAGACCAAGTTTCCCACCCATGAGGCCTTGGTGGCCTCCATGGTCAGCAGCCAGCTTCCTCCCGCACCGGAGGGCTGGGAGCTCAAGGTGGGCGCGGAGTTCAGCTTCTCCCCCGTGCGCATGGCCGCCCATCCAGACGGCGTGCATGTACTCTTCCTCACCCAGAATGGTGATGTCTGGAGCTGGAAGACGGGCACGCAGGAGCAGGAGTTGTTGTTTCCTAAGGAAACCTTTTTTGACATGGACTTGGGGGACATCCTCTCCCTGGGCATGACGGTCGATCGCGAGGGGCGGCTCTATGTCACCAGCAACCAGTGCAACAAGAAGACAAAGCCCGTGACGAATGAGATCACTGTCTTCCGCACCCGTTCGTGGTCCAAGGAAACTCCCTGGACCAGGCCGGAGCCCTGGCTGCGTACGGTCTACCCCTTCGGCATCGGACCTTACAATCACGGTCTCTCCCACATCGCCCAGGGGCCGGATGGCTTCATGTACATCAACAGCGGTGCACGCACCGACGGTGGCGAGGCTGGGAAGCAGCCCAACTACGCGACCACGGGTGAGAATGAACGCACCGCCACCATGTGGCGTGTGGACCCCAAGGACGAGAAGCCAGAGATCCAGATCTACGCCCGCGGTCTGCGCAACAGCTTCGGCTTTTGCTGGGATGATGAAAAGCGCATGATTGCCACGGAGAATGGCCCTGATGCCGATGCTCCCGAGGAGCTGAACGTCATCGTACAAGGCAGGCACTACGGCTTTCCCTACCAGTTCGCGGATTGGACGAAGAAGCCCTACCCGCACACTCCAGACGTCCCCGCAGGCCTGCAAATCACTCAGCCCCTGCGCAACGTCGGGCCAGATGCCGGCGGCAGTGCGGACAAGAGCATCTCCACCTTCGACCCGCACTCCTGCCCCAGTGGCATCGTCTGGCTGGGCAAAGACTGGCCCGCTCCTCTTGGAGGTAGTTTCCTCACGGCCCGTTTTGGGAATCTCATCAAAGGCACCGACCGTGGCTATGACGTGCTGCAGATGCACCCCGACTTCACTGCCGGTACCACCACCGTCAAGCGCCTCCTCGCCCCCCTGGGCCGCCCCATTGACATCCTCACCCTCCCCGGTCACCGCGTCCTGATCGCTGAATACTGCCGTGGCACGAATCTCGCCGCCGGCATCGGCACCCCAGGACGCGTGCTCGTGCTGGAGCCGAAGAAGGTGGTGGACACACCGAAGTGAGGATCTTTCAGGCGTCTTGAAAATGGCACGAATACGCTATTCGTGCCATTTTCCCTCTATTCGTGCCATTTTGTGGCACGAATAATTTGATTGAAGTAGTGGAGTCCGAGCTGAGCACGCTCCATGAAGGCAACATCGCCCGCTACCGACTGCGCCCCTCGGAATTCCAGGTCTGGCATCAGCAGTGGAAATAGTTTGGGAGAGCGAAGTTTTTAAAAATACTCCTTAACCGGACTTGCCAAAGGGCATCTTTTAAAGAAAATAGTGTTCATGTGAACACTATTTCTCCACCTGCTAATATCATTGCTTTCCGGGAGCTCCTGCAGAGCAAGTTTCCAGGGGCTCACCCGGTTCGGAAGGAACGGGTGGAGACATGGTCCACCGGAGTGTCCTGCCTGGATGCGGCAGGGCTGCAGCGGGGGACCGTGACGGAAATTGTGGGTACGGGCATCTCTCCAGGCGTGGGGTTGCTGATGGCTGCCCTGCTTCAGCGGGAGACGGCGGTGGCGGAATACACCGCCGTGGTGGATGGCAGTGATGCCTTTGACCCCTGGAGCGTGCCCGTGGCGCATCTGGAGCGTCTATTGTGGGTGCGATGTCAGCAGACGACCCAGGCGATTAAGGCCGCCGATCTGCTCCTGCGTGATGGCAACATCCCCCTCGTGGTGCTGGACCTGCAACTGTACGCTCCGCGTGATCTGCTCCGGCTGCCCTCCAGTGTCTGGCACCGGCTCCGCATGCTGGGGGAAAAGAGCGGTGTCACCACCTGCATCTTCACACCCAGCCCCACCATCTCCTGTGCAGCGACACGGCTGACGCTGGATCAATCCTTCACGCTGGCAGACCAGGACCGCCTGAGGTCAGACGCCCTCCAAGCCCTTCGTACCCGGCAAGACGGCTTCCGAGCTGCTCATGACCTGGTCCGTGCAGGTTGATTAAAGAACCAAGAACCAAGAACCAAGAACTCAACGCCTCCATGTACGCCGCGATCCATCTGCCCCGCTTCCAGTTGCAGGCCATCACACGTGGCGCGTCTGCATCAGCATCATCGAAACCCACCCCCACAGCCCTGTTGGATGAGGTCGTCACAGGCACGCCTCTGGCCCGTGAGCAGGCGTGTGTGCTGCACGTAAATGCCGCCGCCGAGCCCTTCCTCGTGCATCCGGGCATGACAGCCAGCATGGCCCGGGCGCGGTGTGCCACCTTGCAGTTCTTTTACAGGGATGCTGCTGCCGAGCAGGCGGCGCAGGAGGTGTTGCTGAAAGCTTCCTCGAACCGAACCCCTTTTTATGAATCCACATCCCCCGGGTTGTGTGTGCTGGATCTGGCCACGCTCGCACTGGCTCGTGGTACGGAGCTGGCATTGGGACAGGCCATTTGCGCGGATCTGGCGCGGGAGCAGCTCGATGCCCAGGTG
>JBGGMQ010000435.1:0-2957 GCA_041287975.1 Verrucomicrobium sp.
GCAGGGCGAGGAGGCCGGCCTCTACCTCATCGGCCTCGGCTCCCTGGCAACCAGCTTCAATCCCAACTACACCTTCAGCCTTAGCCCAAACCCAGTTTATTTCCAGATCCACAGCTCCACCCTTCCACCTGTTCTTGTCCCAGTGCCTGTCCCGGTTCCTGGGTCAGGCCTGCCCGCCTTCTCCGCACAAGCCCTGTCAGAATTCAACGCCACCCGCGGCCGCAACAACGAAGATCCGGACAACCCCAACAACCTCGTGCTCAAGCCCGGCAACAATCTCAAAAAGCACCAGGGCGGCAGCATCACTTACGATCCGTCCGGCTTTCATTATCCCCCCGGCCTCTTCCATCTCTCCAGCTACCAGCTCTTCGGCCAGAACGGCACTATCGTCCAACAGCAGTCCCGATAATCAACCCGAACCGCCCCGAAGCCGGAAGAGGCTTGTCGCATGTGGCGACTCCTGTCCCCACATAGAGCAGCATTCGCCGGAGCCAACAATCCTCGATACAGGGACTATTGGAGAACTGAGACTGACTAATAGTCTGGAAAGGCGCACAAGCCCACCCAGGATACGACCGGCAATCTGCGCGCCGTTATCTCGCTTGGCTCACCGCGGCTACGACGGATCTCGTCGTCATCCACCCGGACGACGTGGTGCAGGACGCTGTGGAGAAAATGCGGGAGTTCGATTTCGTCCAGCTCACTGTCGTCAGCCGCGACAATCCACGCAAATTGCTGGGCGTCCTTAGCGCGCGCAAACACCACTTCAATCACGAAACCGAAGTCCGGTTGACGTCGCTTTTAGCTTTATCCGCATTGAGCACCTTCATACTGTTTCGGTCCCATAGTGCACCGCAAAAAGAAGCAGCGAAACATTTGGCATGGTCACTGGACGGTAAGTGTCCGGCA
Source organism: Verrucomicrobium sp. (assembly GCA_041287975.1). Lineage (GTDB taxonomy): Bacteria > Verrucomicrobiota > Verrucomicrobiia > Verrucomicrobiales > Verrucomicrobiaceae > Verrucomicrobium. The sequence goes on from JBGGMQ010000435.1 coordinate 910, forward strand.
AAGGATGGTGAGACGCTCGCATGTGGAGGACGTAAAGTTGGTTAACCATCTAACTCCATGAAAGCAACTCCTTCCGCAACTGAAACCGTCCAGGACACTGGTGCTTTTCCTAAATTTGTTGAACGCCAATCCCCTTCGAGGGAAGCGTTTTTTATTCCTGACTACGGTCCTATTACCTTTCGACCAATCGATCCCCAGGACGAGCAGGAAATGGTACGCTTTCACGAGGCCCTTTCGGAAGAAAGTATTTCCTTGCGCTACTTCGAGCACATGAAGCTCGAGACGCGCACGACCCATCACCGACTTCAAAGAGTCTGCCAAAACAGTCCTGACACTTATGCTATTGTGGCTGAGCGACCGGAAACACCTCTGCGCAAAGCGGAAATTGTTGCGGTTGCCCGTCTCAACACCACCGAGGATCCCTTCTGCGCCGAGGCCTCAATGGTATTTTGGGATGAAGTGAAAGGGACTTCTTTGCCAGCGCGACTTCTGCGACAGCTTATCATTATTGCCCGGGCCAGCGGATTCTCCACTATGCGCGGTGATCTGCTGCCTGGGGACTACGAGGGGCACACACTCTTTCATGATCTTGGTTTTGCAACCCACATGATGCCAGAGGATGGCATTGTGCGAGCTGTGCGCAGCATCCATGCCGGACTTTAGGTAGTGCTTGCAGCATCGCCGGTGGTTAAACCTTTTTATCCGCTACCGAACAGCCCTTGAAGCCGCCCTCTATGGAGTGTCCGCTTCAAGAGCACCACGGTTGCCTCCGGCGCAATAGCAGACAATCGGAGTGGCTTTGCCTGGCGCGACTTCCCCAATTTTCATCTCGAGGACGCCACGGCTGACATGAGGCGCCCCTTCAAGATGTGCCTTTTCGAATTCTTCCTTCTCACGCACGTCAACCAGCGCAGCCCTCTGGCTGACCAATTCTTTTGCTTCTGACGGAGACACTTCCCTAATGCGTGATTTGGCGTCGTTTGCCAGTCGGATAAAATCTTCTGAGTGTTGTGGCATAATGGTACAGGATTGCTCTGTATGGAGGACTTTTTAGAGCCTTCGTTTTCATGAGAAAATGCCACTTTGCAAGTTGCAAGACAAGACCCGGTCCTTGATCCTGGCATCCCCGTCGCCCCCAACGCATTGAGGTGCAGCTAAAACTTCCAGTTCAGATCTACCTCCAGCAACTGTGTTGCGCGTGCATTCGCAACTGTCGATGCGGACCCCATTTGGCCGATATTCAGGTTCTCCTTGTACGCCCAGGAATTGAAGTAGGACAAGGTACCGGAGACTGAATCGGTAAAATTATAACTGGCACAAATCTTGGCCGTCTGTTGGTTGAGGAAACCCAGACCAGGGTCAGCGTCGGATAGATTGGGGTCAAGGGAGCCAAGGCCCACGGTACGGAAATTTACGTCAACCGACCAGTCGCCTTTCTTCTGATTCTCGCCCAGTTTTACTCCAACGAGCCAGGCAATGCCGTCCTCCAGCGCGGAGTTGCTTTCAATACCATAAGTTTGCTGAACGCGCGCACGGGCCTCCGTATTGTAGACGAAATCCCAGTAGGTCTTTACAGGCAGACCGTGCAGTTTAAATTTCACTTCTCCGGGGAAAAGCAGGAGGTTCAGATTGTTGGCTCCGTCAGCATTGAAATAGGCCGGTGCGGCGGTATTCACGCTCAATGTACTGCCGGCACTGTAGGTCAGGACGCCGGGAGCAAGGATGATTGATACATCCTTCACTGGCTTCCAGGTAACTTTGGCCTGCTCGTAAAACTGCCATACGTCGGCGTTGCCGGCAGCAGCGGAGTTGTTCTCTGCATTGTCGCTGAAGTAGTATTGGGCCGTCAGAAAATCCACAGTGACACAGTCCGAGGCCTTCCAAGTAAAGATCTCGGTGGCGCCTTCCGGGGTCTGGTCGGTATCCCACAGCAAATCCGTGGTGTAGAAGGCGTTCTTCTGCTTGCCGGCAACCAGCTGAAGCCAGTCAGTGGGACTGTACTTCAGGTAGATAAGGCCCACGTTGATACCGAACTTGCCATATCCCGC
>JBGGMQ010000436.1:0-2771 GCA_041287975.1 Verrucomicrobium sp.
TTGGCCAAGTACCCCCCCTGCCAGGATGCCAGCGCCCCCTCCAGAGAGGTCGTGTTCAACCCCGCCCCCACAAGACCCGCACTCGTTGCATAAAGCAATTGCGAGGGACTAGCAGAGCGTGAGGAGGTTGCAGCGGCGGCGACGTTGTTCAAAGGCGGGGAACTATCTTGAGGAGATACGACTCATCAAGCCGCAAAGTGCATGGACCTCACAGTTCCCCAACAAAAAAAAAAAAAAAGGATGATCATTCTCCCCCAGAAGCTCACGCAAGCTGCAGCCTCCGGTCCACGACCTCCCGAATTTCCCGGAAGCGGGCAGCCGCGTCAGGCAGCTTCACATCCACATTCCACGCAGGGATCATCTCCCTCAGCCGCTCCTGCACTTCCGTGCGGGCCAGCAGATCGGGGAAACATTTCTTCACCACGTCCAGCACGATGTTGACCGAGACAGATGCTCCTGGAGAGGCCCCCAGCAAGGCAGAGATGCTGCAGTCGGCACTGGTGATCACCTCGGTGCCATAGTGGACGATGCCTGCCTTGCCATCGGTCTTTTTGATCGCTTGCACCCGGATACCGGCATCAATAAGCTTCCAGTCATCTTCTCGTGCTGCTGGGTAAAAGACACGCAGCACATCCAGCCGGTCTTGCATACTCTGCGTGCCCTGTTGCACGAGGTACTTCACCAGACTGAGATTGTGCAGACCGATATTCACCAAGGTAAAGAGGTTGTCCGGCCGTACTGAAAACGGCAGATCCGTGATGCTCCCCTCTTTATGCAGAAACTTCGTCGTCCACGCGGCGAACGGCCCAAACAGCAGCGTCTTCTTCCCGTCCAGAATGCGCGTGTCCAGATGCGGCACCGCCATGGTCGGCGCGGCGTCCAAGGGCTGACCATAGACCTTCGCCTGGTGCCGGGCGACCACCTCGCGATTGTCACAAATCAGCCACTGACCACCAATAGGAAATCCGCCCAAGCCTTTTGCTTCCGGAATGCCAGCCTGTTGCAGTAGAGGCAGACTTCCCCCACCCGCCCCGATGAAAACGAACTTCGCGTGATTGGTGCGAACTTTTCCCGCCGCGGCATCTTCCACTTCGACCGACCAGCCCGTGGCCGTTTTCGTCAGATCGGTCACGCGATGGCTGGTGGCCACTCCACAGCGTTCTTGTAGGCTGAGCCAGTCCAGAAGCTTGCGTGCGATCACGCCAAAATTCACATCGGTGCCATGGTCCAGCCGCGTCGCTGCGATGGGTGTCTCGTCCCGCCCATCCACGAGCAGAGGTGCCCATGCGCCTATGGTCGTCCGGTCCGTACTGTACTCGATCCCTTCGAAGAAGTGATGCGCAGCCATCCCCTGATGACGAGCCTTTAGAAAATCCACCATCTCCTGCCCGTGCACAAAGCTCAGGTGCGGCACCGGATTGATGAACTCCTTCGGATTTTCCGCCATGCCACTGGCCACCGCGTAGCTCCAGAACTGCTTGGACTGCTCAAACTGCGCAAAGATCTCAATGAGCTTGTCCACATTCACAGACCCGTCTGCCTCACGCTTGGGTGTGTAGCTGAGTTCACAAATGCCCGCATGTCCCGTGCCTGCATTGTTCCAGCCGTGGGAGCTCTCTTGCGCCAGATCTCCCGTCACCTCATACACTTGAATGGCCAGCGTAGGATCCAGTCTCTTGAGCAGTGCACCCAGATTCGCGGACATGATGCCACTACCGATGAGGATGACATCGGGATTCTCAACGTGGGAACGGTATTTCATGAGGTAAAAAAAGCGCTTTGTGAGTCGGCAAGGCTGCAATGGAACCCTCTCCAACGCCAACCATTTCAACAGTCAGGTCTGCACAGAGAACTGTCTGAATCGCAACCTGCCCTCTCCCACCATTTGGTCTGGCACAGCGGTTTCCTCTTGCTCGCAACTGCCTTCATTGCTCAGAATTGCAACACTCCGGGATACTGCGACGTTTTGCCTTCTGGCTCCGTCCCACCCAGCCGCTTTCCTTTTTCCTTACCGTCCATGCCTCTTCTCACCGACCGTAAAACACAGCCCCAATATGATGTCATTGTCGTCGGCTCAGGGGCCGGCGGTGGCATGGCCGCTCTTCAACTGGCACTGAATGGCGTCAAAGTCCTCATGCTTGAGGCGGGCCGGAATTACGAGCCGCAGAAAGAGACACCCATGTTCAACACCCCGGAGATGGCCCCCCTGCGCGGCGACCGCACTCCGGATCGGTTCTTCGGTTATTATGATGCCACCGTCGGTGGCGGCTGGCAGGTTCCAGGTGAGCCCTACACGAACAAGCAAGGCACGGAAGGAGCCTTCTGGTGGTGGCGCCCCCGCATGCTGGGCGGTCGCACGAATCACTGGGGCCGTATCTCCCTTCGTTTCGGCGAGCACGACTTCGCCCCAAAATCCCGCGACGGCCTTGGCTACGACTGGCCCATCGACTACAAGACCATCGCCCCTTGGTATGACAAGACGGAGATGCTGATCGGGGTCTACGGCGAAAACTGCGGCATCGAGAATGCCCCAGACTCCTCTCCCGGCGTCTTGCAACCCGCTCCCAAGCCGAGACTCGGCGACCTCCTCGCTCGCAAAGCAGGCAAGAAAATCGGCGTGCCCGTGGTGGCCGCCCGTCGTGCCGTTCTCTCCAAGCCCATGAACGGGCCGAAGATCGCGAAGGAACTCTTCCCGAATAATCCCAAGGCCCAGGAGATCATGGGCATGGACATGTCCCTGCGAGCCCCCTGCTTCTGGGCCACGGATTGCG
>JBGGMQ010000437.1:0-3931 GCA_041287975.1 Verrucomicrobium sp.
TTGCCTCACGGCCCGGACACATTCGCGCACGAAGTTCACGGCTCCGTTGGAGTCATGGATGTTGCCGCTGCGGTGAAAAACATCCAGCACCTGACCTGTTTGAGCCACATGACAGAACAACGGGTAATAACTGCGAGCCCCCTTCTTTTGCTTGTTGAACCCCACGGCCGTGCCTTGGGCATGGCGTGAGGTGGACAGGACGCTGCCATCAAAGTCCAGCGTCAACGTGCGCATGCCCTGCTGGGCAAGGCGATCAAGGACCAGTTGGAGGTTGAGCTGACGCAGGGCTTGGATGCTGCCTGCATCAGTGCTGGCCAGCAAACGGCTCAGCGTGGGCACACTGGGGATCTGCTGCAGGCCCAGGCATTGGCGCACCAGGGGATCATGAGCGTAGAAGTCACGCTCCCGCAGATGCCGACGCCCCAGCAGCAGGTGAACCACCAGGCAGCGCATCATCCCGCCATGGGTGTAGCCGCCCGCATGGGAGAGAGTGGCGAAGCAGCGGTCGATCCTGGACCACAGGTCGAGGCGTTCGAACAGCCTCATGAAAATGACCAGGCCTCCAAAGGCGGTGAGATGTTGAGCCGGAGCGAATTTGAGACTTGGAATGTCCTTGCTGCGGGTGTAGATGGAGAGCCTGGAAACCTTCACTAATGGTGGCTTTTTTGTTTGGGGTTTTGCGGAGTGTGGTAACAACGCTTTATCCCGGGAAAAGGCCACCGCCAGTGCTTCAGCTCATCTTTTGAGCAGGTGCGTTATGAAACTGGGGAGTGAAGCCTGTCATCGCTCCAGGTGTCTTGGGGCTTTAAGGTAAAGCCTAACACTACTTTGCTGGTGCCCGTATAGGGACGAGTGAACCGTAGGGGGTGAGGTGTAAAAAGCGTTGCGGCAGGCCGCATGAAGACTGTCAACTCACTGGGGTACGTCACTGTCGGTGACGCTGCTTTTGCACTTGCGGGGAGGCGTGAGGTCCTCCTAGACTGGCGTTTGTTTCGCCCTCTTCCTTTATGAATTCCCACCCTTCATCTCCTGCGCCGAAGACGTCCCGGCGACGCTTCCTTGTCCAGAGTGCCGCCGTCCTGGGTTTCCCCACGATCATTCCCGCCACCGCTCTGGGCAAAGGTGGGCGTCCGGCACCGTCTGAGCGTATCACCGTAGCCGTGGTCGGATGGGGGACCATTGCCACCAACTGGACTCCCAGTTTTCTGAACAACGAGAAATGCCAGGTCGTGGCAGTGGCGGACCCCATGAAGGAGAGCGGCCACTATGGCTACAGCGGTGAGTTGCGTGGGGGGCGCGAGGTCGGGCGCCAGTTCATCGACAAGTTCTACTCCGACAAGGGCAAGACGCCGGCCAAAGCCTGTGCAGCCTATGTCGACTTCCGTGAACTGCTGGAGAAGGAGGATGTGGATGCCGTGCAGATTTGCACGCCGGACCACTGGCACGCCTACCAGACTGTCTACAGCGCACGGAAGGGGAAACACCTGTATGGTCAGAAGCCGCTCTCACTGAACATCGGCGACGGCCGCAAGATGGTTCAAGCCATTAACGACGCCGGTGTGACCTGGCAGACGGGCAGTCAGCAACGCAGTGACCTGTACTTCCGCATGGCGTGTGAATTCGTGCGCAACGGGCGCATTGGCAAGGTCAAGAGGGTGCGGATTGGTCTCCCCGGCGGACACAAGAACTGGAACCAGATGGCCGCCCAGACAGCTCCCGCCCCTGTCCCCGCCGACTTTGACTATGACATGTGGCTCGGGCCAGCCGAGCAGATGGAGTATCGTCCAGCGCTGCTGCCGCTCAACTGGCGGCACAACTACAATTTCTCCGGGGGGATGATCACCGACTTCGGCGCTCACCACATCGACATTGCCCAGTGGGCCATGGATCTGGAGAGCACGGGACCGGTGGAAGTGAGTAACATTCGCGGGGAGGTGCCGGACAAGTCGGCGCTGTACAACACGGCCAGCAAGTTTCACTTCGAGTGCACGTTTGAAAACGGCACCCAGTACGTGATTGCGGACGAGAGTGAGAAGCTCATGCCGGAACTGGAGGCGCTGCAGAATTAACCCAAGAAGCCTGCTGACCAAACGGGAATCTTCTTTGAAGGTGAAAACGGCAAATGGATCTGGGTAAACCGCGGCAAACTCCTGGCGAGTGATCCGGAGCTGTTCCGCGAGAAGATCAAGCCCGAGGAGATCCACCTCTATGAGAGCAAGGATCACACGGATAATTTCCTCGACTGCGTGTACTCTGGAAAGCCTCCGGTGGCACCCGTGGAGACGGCGCACCGGACGATCAGCATTTCCCACCTGGGCAACATCGGTTTGCGCCTTGGCAAAACTTCCTTGAAGTGGGATCCCAAGGCCGAGTCATTTGTCGGAGCCGACGATGCCAACGCTCTGAGGTCACGGGAGTGGCGCAAGCCCTGGGTGCTCGCATGATCCAAAGGCCTGCCAAACAGATTCAGGAAAGCGCTCCATCGCGTTGCCGGCCAGCGCGTTGGAGTGTCTTGTTTTTAACCCTGTGGGCGTTCCTCGGGCTCGTGGCACCTCTGCAAGGGCATCCCTTCGATGGAGATGGGGCAGGAGCCGCCAAGGAGGGGAGCCACAATGCCCAGGTCTACCTGTACCTGGAGCCCGGCTCCGCGCGAGTGGAGTGCCTGCTATGGCTGCCTGCGGCTCTGACACGGTTGGGACTGCCACCTGAGCCGGAATTGCTGCTGCCCCTGGCGACCAAACAGGCTGTGGAGTCGCGCTCCATGGAGACGGCCCCGGACTGGTGTCACTTGAAAGTCGATGGCGCCACGGTTCGAGGAACACTAGTGTCCAGTACGGTGCTGAAGGGCATGCCCGGTCGGAGTGAGACCCTGGTGGGGGCAGATCTGGTGCCCGTCATCGATGGCATGCTGGGGCTCATCTGGCAGTATGATCTGCCGCCAAGTTTCGAGAAGGTGGAGCTCGAGTGGCAGGGCTTTGACGGCACAATCGTGAAAGTGCCAGTGACGGTCTTTTATGGTCCCATGGCGGAGAGTGGCGCCGACATGACGGCTGCGGCTCCCAGTCTCGCCTGGGTCAATCAAGGGAGGCTGCCTCCTGAAGCACCCTTAACTGAAGTTCCGAGTCTGCCGCCGCAGCCCACCTTTGCGCTGCCTCTCGCTGCGCTCGTGTGGAGTTTGGCAGGTGGGGTGGTGCTGCTGGTCAGTTCCGGCGGTTTACGAAAGCCTCACCAAGTTCTGACGTTGAAGACTGGCTTGGGCCTGGTCATCGTTGGCGCGGGCACCGCTTCACTGTGGCCGGTAGGAACGGTGAACCTGCCCGTTCCTGGTGCAAAAGCCCGCGAGGTGAAAGTCGAAGAAGCCCGGGAAATTCTCACCAGTCTCGTGGAGAATGTTTACCGTTCCTTTGACCAGACTGGGGAGTCAGCGATCTACGATGTGCTTGCACGGAGTGTCGATGGACCGCTGTTGCAGAACCTGTATCTGCAGACGGTACAGGCTCTGACTTTGGAAGGGCAGGATGGCACTCGGGTGAAGGTGAACGACCTGTATGTGCACGTGGACAAGTCTGAGCCTCTTGGGTCTCGTTCAGGATTCATTGCCAACTGCCAGTGGACGGCGCGCGGCACGGTCGGCCACTGGGGGCATTTGCATCAGCGCCTGAACCGGTACACGGCCAGGGTGACCGTTGAGCCAGTGAAAGGTTCGTGGAAAATGACAGCTTTGGAAGTGCTGGAGGAGAGGAGGCTGTAGGTAGGGCGGGCGGTTTTCTTTTAACCACAGAGGACACAGAGGTTCACAGAGACCTGATTTTTAAGGTGTGTCTTTCCTTAAGCACTCTGTGAACCTCTGTGGTTAAAGGCACCTCCGGAAACTACCTCCTTGAAGAAAAAAGGGGTGTTACGGCGTCTGGAGTGACTTGATAGGACGGAC
>JBGGMQ010000438.1:0-3051 GCA_041287975.1 Verrucomicrobium sp.
CACAAGCCCCTGCTCGACTACCTGCATCGCATGGGTCAAGGCCTCTTCCAGCATCCCACCCCGGACGGGTACCCCGACGAAGAAGCCCCCTGGCTCGGGACCCTCCTCTGGCGCTGGAACTTCGCCTTCGCCCTCGCCGGCGGCAAAGTCCCCACCGTCACCCTCGACGCCCGCGCCCTTCGTCATGCCCTCGAACCCGGCGCAAAACTCAAGTCTCCCCCCACTCCCGCCTTCGCCGACCGACTCTTCGCCCACACCTGCGGCCGCCACCCCACCCCCCAGGAACAATCCGCCCTTCACCCCCTCACCGACCCCGCCGAACTCCTAGGCGCCATCCTCTCCTCTCCCGCCTTCCAACGCTGTTAAAACAATCCCCTCACAAGTTATCACCCCTAACCGCCCCTCCCTCAAACCAACCCAAAAAAATCAGTCTCTGTGCCCTCTGTGCCTCTGTGGTTAAACCAAAAACAACCTCTCTTCCCCAGACGCTCTTTCTACCCACCTTTTGAATTTTCGTATTTGGCATTTGAACTTTCCCCCTTGGTCAACCCCCGACTTCCTCCCCGCAATGCCTCTTCATTTAGCGTTAGCATCCTCTCCTCTTGCCGATGACGCCGGCCGGCACACCCTCGTGTGCATTTTCCTCCGCGGCGGGGCGGACACCATGAACCTCGTCGTCCCCTACGCAGACGACGTCTACTACCGCGCCCGCCCCACCATCGGCATCAAAGCGCCCAATTCAGGTTCAAGCAGCGGTTCCGCCATCCGTCTGAACGACCAGTACGCTCTGCATCCCATGTTGCAGCCCCTCCACGAGAAGTTTGCCGAGGGTCGCCTTTCCATCATTCAAGGCGTGGGCACCGACAACACCAGCGGCTCCCATTTCGAATGCCAGGATCAGATCGAGCATGGCGAAGGCATCGACGACACACCCGCTGGCGGCGGCTGGTTGGGACGCTACTTGCGCGCCCGGGCCAATCCAGCGGTGGGCCCCCTCAGTGCCGTGGCCATCGGCACCACGCTACCCGAGTCCCTCCGCGGTGCCCCGGTCGTCAGCGTCATCCAGTCGCTGAATGAGATCGCCCTCAAAACGCCCTCCGGAAAAACCGAGGCCGCAGCCCACGCCCTCGCCGGGCTCTACGGTGCCGACATCACCCTCCTCGGCCAGCAGGGTCGGGAGACCCTCAGCCTTTTCAACCGCGTTCGCGTACTCCAGACCAACAACTACACCCCCGCGTACGAGGCTCAATATCCCAAGGATGGCTTCGGCAATGGCCTGCGTGAACTGGCCCGTCTCGTCAAAGCCCGGGTGGGCCTTGAGGTCGCTTGCCTGGATCTCGGTGGCTGGGACACCCATTTCATCCAGGGCGGTTCAGAGGGCCTCCAGGCGCAACGCGCCAAACTCCTCGGCGACGGCCTCGCCGCCTTCGACACCGATCTCAGAGACCACCGCGGGCAGGTGACCGTGCTCGTCATGACCGAATTCGGCCGCCGGATTTACGAGAACAGCTCCCTGGGCACCGACCATGGTCGCGGCTTCGCCACCCTGGTACTCAGCGACAAATTCAAAGGCGGCCGCGTCCTCGGTGGCTGGCCCTGCGTCGTGGAGGAAACCCTCACCGGCCCCGGCGGCATGAAGATCGGTTACGACTACCGCAGCGTTTTCACGGAGGTCCTCCAGGGAGCCATGGGCCTCGACCACGGCCGGGACGTCTTTCCCGGTTTTGACGCGCAAGCGGTTGGTTTGCTCGCTTGAGAATTGGCCGGTATGGGGCACTGTCCGGCGCTCCCATGGAATTCGCCCAAAAGCTCAAAATTTCCCAGTGCCTCGCCTTCGGGGTTCTCTTCCAGTATCTCGGCTGGCTGCTCAAAGGGCTTGAGGTGGACGAGTCCGCCGTCATCCTTGGCGGCAAGATCGCCTTCGCCCTCAGCTACGTGCTTTTGCTCTGGGGCGGCATTCTGTTTGCCGATGCCAAAGGCTTCAAAGCCCGCAAAGGCCTCTGGCCCACCGTCGGCGTCGTACTGCTCGCCCTGGGGGCCTGGACAGGCTTCATGGCCCTGGTCATGAAAATCGGCGAGGCTCTCTACCTGCACAAGCGCTTCACCGGATTCGTCGTCATGATCATCGTGGAGGGCCGCATCCTCACCTGGCTGCACAGTGAGCGCAAATCGGACATCCAGTCTGCGACGGACACCGAATCTACAGCGACTCCCTCCACGCCTGTCTGACTTTCGTCCCTGCCATGAAGATCGCCGCTGCCACCCTGGGTTTAGGTTTCCTCTCCCTCCTTGCCAGGGCATCCGCAGACGAGACCAAGCCAGCCGAGGCACCTAAGCCCGCAGAAGAAACCAAACCCGCTCAGCGCAAACTCGAGGTCCAAAACCTCGACATGGAAGCCGGCGATACCATCCCGACAGGCTGGACCGGCAAGTTCGGCACCTGCGTCGTCACTCGGGACACCACCGCGTTCCACTCTGGCAAGGCCAGCCTCTGCGTCGATCGCACGGCTCAAAATGACAACCGCAACGCCTGCGCCCACCAGATGGTGCTCGTGCCCGCCGGGGCCAAGCTCACATTCAAGGGCTGGGTGAAAACCGAAGGCACCGCCAAGGTCAGCTACGCTGCCCAGTTCTTCAACGAACGCTTCACCACCAACGACTGCTACCCCGTCAAAACACTGGACGGCGTGCACGACTGGCAGGAACTCTCTGCCGAGATCACTGTCCCGGACAACGCCACCCGCCTCGCCATTGCCCTCTACGTCGAAGGTCAGGGCCGCGCCTGGCTCGATGACGTGAAAATCCAGGCAGAGGACAATAGTGGAATTTCTGTGGTGGTGAAGACACCCGATCCCAACCCCAAGGCCCCCTCCGAGCCCACCGAGGCCCGCCTCATCCCTGTCACCGCCGCCCCAGGTTATTTCCCCAATCAGCCCCGCGCCTGGCAGTTGTTTCATGAAAGCCAGGTCCGCCAGGCCCGGAACGAAACCATGGACGTCGTTTTCATCGGCGACTCCCTCACCCAGGGCTGGACCACCGTCGGCCGTGAGT
>JBGGMQ010000439.1:0-7110 GCA_041287975.1 Verrucomicrobium sp.
ACCATGATCTGGCGCATGAAGGACAGGCCAGACCGGGTGCGAAGGCGGAGGAAGTGATTCCCCAGCGGCACATCGGGAGCCACCGAGATGACCACTTCGGCAGAGCCGTTGTCCACCTTGCCAATGGACTTCATCTCAAATCCTGGAGAGTAGAAGATGACGCCGTCAAAGTCTGCCAACCGTGCGCCCTTCAGAGTAAGCATAGTTTCCACCCCGCGCTGCACCCCAGTGGGTGAAGTGCCGGTAAAGGTGGGCAGGGCAGCCTGGGTGGTAGAGACAAGGCTGGCCGTAGCAATGGCGAGCCCCAGGGCGCGAAGTGTGGTTTTCATGGACGGTATAGAAAGAGATCCGCCGGAATAGAACCGGTCGGCAAAGGGCGGATATTGCGAAGGCGGTGAAGCTGATACTTCACCGCCTTCGCTTGGACAGTCTGGGCGGTGGAATTGATCAGGCAAGAATGCCTTCGATCACTTCGCCACCATTCACGATGTCGATCGGGCGGCCCCCATCGGCCATGAGACGCTTCTCGGCATTGATGCCCAGGAGGTGGTACATGGTCTTGGCAAGGCTTTCCGGGGACACTGGGTCAGAATCAGGCTCACCCCCAAGGGCGTCGGAGGCACCGTAAACCGTGCCCCGCTTCACACCGCCACCGGCAAGGGCAACGCTGAAGACGCGAGGATAGTGGTCACGACCGTTGGTGCTGTTGATCTTGGGCGTACGGCCGAATTCGGAGCTGACCATCACCAGGGTGCGGTCCAGCATGCCACGCTCATCAAGGTCACGAATGAGGCGGGCGTAGGCGACGTCAAAGCTCGGAGCGTTGTTCTTGAAAGCGTTCTTGATATCGCTGTGGTGATCCCAGCCGCCATAGGTCACGGTCACAAGGCGCACCCCGGACTCCACCAGACGGCGGGCCAGGAGCAGACGCTGACCCGCCTGATTGCGGCCGTACTCATCACGCAGCTTGTCGGTTTCCGCAGTGAGATTGAAGGCTTCGCGGGCTTTCTGGGAGCTGACCAAGCCGTAGGCGGCCTGGTAAAAGCTGTCCATCGCGGTCAATGCATCCGACTTCTCCAGGGAGCTGAAGTGGGCATCGACTGCGTCAAGCAATCCACGGCGGCGGCTGAAGCGAGCCTCAGACACATCTTTCGGCAGAGCCAGGTCACGCACAGAGAAATTGCTCTGGGCAGGATCACTGCCAAGGCTGAAGGGACCGTAGGCAGTGCTCAGATAGCCCGTGCCCATGGCCTCGCCACCAGCCACACCACCACCGAAAGCCTGCGGCACGCAGACATAAGGAGGAAGATTGTTCTTCACACCGAGCTCGTGAGAAACCACGCTGCCGAAGCTCGGGAACTTGATCGCCGGGCTCGGACGGTAGCCGGTGAACATGTTGTGCGTGCCACGCTCATGTGCCGCTTCCCCGTGGGTCATGGAGCGGATGATCGTCAGCTTGTCAGCAATCTCAGCGGTCTTGGCAAAGTGTTCGCCGAAGTACACGCCGGGAAGATTCGTCTTCACCGGGGTCAGCGGTCCACGGTAGTCAGCCGAGGCGAAGGGCTTCGGATCCCAGCTCTCCTGGTGGGCGATGCCGCCGGGAAGGTAGATATGAATCACCGCATCGGCCTTGGCTTCAATCTTGGGCACGTCAGGAATCGTCAAACCCGCTTGCAGCTTCAGCAAGTTTGGAAGAGAGAGACCAAGACCACCCGCGAGCCCTGCATACAGGAATTCGCGACGGCTTTGACCCACACCCAAGTTGAGGTGGTTGCCCTGGCAAAGAGGATGCATTTTCATGGCGGTAACAGGTGGCGGGATTGAGGGACGATTGGTTGCTGTCTTGTGAGAATTGCGGTGACAGTGTCACCACAGCGTAAAATACGCCGGGGCTAAAGGATTCTTGCAGTGCTGGAAAAATTCCGAACAATTTTTGTCCAAATCGGGCATTCCCCGTGGTGTTTGCCCTTTGTTGCTCAAATGGACGGCACAGAACCACCATCTATGATCACTTCAGTACCATGTATGTACGCGGCTCGCGGTGACGCCAGAAAGGCCACTGTCTCCGCGATATCCTGCGGCCGACCCGGCTTCCCCAGTGGTATGCCGCCTATGCCTGCGATGACCTTTTGCATCGCCGTCTCCCGGTCATCCCCGGCAGCATTTGCCAAGTGATCCACAAACGCTGCCGCCGCCTCTGTCTCGATGAATCCCGGCGAGACACACACCACTCTCACGCCTTTGGGACCCAGCTCTTTCGAGAGACCTTTGCTGTAGTTCACGAGAGCCGCCTTGGCCGCCGCATAGGCTATGGTGGACTCCGGCAAGGGCGACAGCCGCTGAATGGAAGCAATATGGATGACAACACCGGCTCCCACTCCCTGCGCCGTAGCGGCCTCAATCATGCCCGGGACGAATGCCCGATCCAGCCGTACTGCGCCCAGGAGATTCGTGTTCAGCTCGATCTCCCAATGCTCGTCCGTCAGCGCCTGGAAGCCGCCTGCTGGCGAACTACTGCCGCCCACATTGTTGATCAAGATGTCCACGCCTCCCATGTGCGCTTTCACCTCGTCAATCACCATGGCGACGCCTTCACGAGTGCTCGTGTCCGCCTCGATGAAATGAAGACTGGCATCAAGGTCGGGACGACCTTTCCGGGCCGTCACTGCAACCCGCGCCCCGGCTGCCAGAAAACGGACGGCAATTGCCTGCCCCATGCCCCGCGTGCCACCAGTGACTAAGACCCGACGACCTGCAAACTCCTGCTCGAGCGAAAGTGAGGAAGACGGCCAACTGGATGCTGATGATGTACTCATCCCCTACCCTACCGCACCAACTCAGTCGCCACTGACAACAGCCTGTCAGGAGCGTGCAGCATCATGCGCATGATGGGCGGCAATGGCCTTGGCATCACTCACCATTTTGCTGCGAAGCTCGCCGGGCTCCAGAATCACTGCTTCAGTCCCAAACGTGAGCAACCAACCCGCGAGCCGGTCCCATTCTACCGCCGCCAAAGTGATGGTCACACCATCCGATGCAGCTTGTTCGCTGGTGATGCCAAGCCACCACTCGCGCCTCACGCGATCCACCACTGCATGGGAAAATCGCACTACCGCCCGCAAGTGCGGCTGAGGCTGACTGGCGAGATAGTCCTCCACCGAGAAGTCAGGCCTCGGATCAAACACCTCCCGTTGCACCTTCATTTCCTGGATACGGTCCGTGCGAAAGTCCCGCAATGCATCTCGCTTCCGGCACCACGCAATGAGATGCCAGCGCTCCAGATAATGAATGAGCGCCAGCGGCTCGATTTGCCGCTCCTCCGCCTCGCCCCCTTCATGGCCTTTATAGGAAATAATCAGGACCTGTCTTCCCGCCAGCGCTTGTTGAATGCGCCCCAGCTGCACCGCCCCCGTTGCCCCGGCACCGCGCGCTGTCACTCCCATTCCCCGCTCCAGCCGCACCATCTGAAAACGCTGCGCCTCAGGCATCGCAGCCCGCAGTTTTGCGATGGAAGAGGCCATCTGCACTGCGGTGCTTTCATCTGCGAAGTGTCGCGCCAGCAGACTGCCCGTCACCAGCGCCGAAGCCTCCTCCGGCGTGAAGCTCACTGGCGGCAAGTGGTAGCCCCTCGCCAGCATGTACCCCATCCCCGCCTGCCCTACCACTGGCACGCCCGCCTCCCCCAGTGAAACCAGATCCCGGTAAATCGTGCGGATACTGCAATGAAACCGGTCCGCCAGTTCCTCAGCCGTGGTCAGCGGCTGGGATTGGAGCTGCAGAATCAGCGCGAGAAGCCGGTCGATGCGGTTCATGGGAAACCCAACAACGTCCCTATGTCGTCAACCGCTTCTCAATCCGCGTGTACGCCCAATAAGCCAGGCCGAACGTGAACACCAAAAGCGCCCCCAGATGCCAAAGCACCTGCAATGCATCCCACTGCCCCCAGGCACTGAACTGCAACAGCCGCACGCCGTGGTAGAACGGAGAGATCTGCACGATGACTCCCAGCACGGGCCGATCACCCAACGGAAAGAACACCCCAGACAAATAAAAGATCGGCGCGATGAGAAACGAGTACACCGTCTGGAACTGGTTGATGTTCCGCACCATGCCCGTCGCTAGCAATCCAATCGCACCGCAAGGCACGGCCAGAAGACCGGAAATCAGCGGAAATAACAGCACCGCCCAGGGGTTGGGGAGCATGCCCATGGCAAGCAGCACGATACCCACGCAACCGCCCATGAGACCCGCACGAATGTAGCCCCAGAGGAACTCACCAATGACCACCTCGCGCACCCCAATGGGCGTGGTGAGCATGGCCTTGAAGACCGACTCAAACGTCATCTTCACATAGAAGCCGTAGCTGCTCTCAAAGAACGCCGTGAACAGGGCCGTGGTGGCCACCATGCCGGGGGCGAGATACTGGGCGTAGGAAAGGTCGCTGATCTCGCCGATGTAGGGTGAGAGCCCCATGCCGAGGGCCGTCATCATGAGCGCAGGGTCGGCCAGCGTGGGCGAGATGTTGGCCAGGAAGTCCTTGCGATAGACCGTCCAGTTGCGGACGACCACGTGCCAGGCCAGGCTCAAGGAAACAAAGAATTCATTCATCGTCGTCAAGATCGCGGCCGGTAAGTTTCAAATAAACGTCCTCGAGATTGGCAGGGCGAAGCTGCAGAGCCGACACACCGGTGGTGCGCTGCAAATCCAGAAGATCATCAATCGCTGGAGCCCGCAGACAGCATTGGCGGCCCTGATGGAACAGTTGCCACTCTGGCTGCAGGTGGGGTTGAAGCTTCTCCTCCACATCGGGTGGGAAGATGGCCACGTACCCAGGAGCCTCCCTGGCAATGAGGTCACGTGGTGCGCCAGCACCGACGACGGCACCGCGATTCAGAATGATGACCCGGTCACACAGGATCTCCGCCTCATGCATGTAGTGCGTGGTCACCAGCACTGTCTTCCCGGCCTGTTTGTAGCTAAGCACCTTCTCCCAGATCAAGTGCCGCACCGCAGGGTCCAGCCCCGTCGTTGGCTCATCCAGGATCAAGAGTTCCGGATCCGAGAGCAGTGCCCGCACAAAGGCCAGCCGCCGCTTCATACCGCCAGAGAGCGTTTTGATGGGCGCATCCTTCTTGTGATCCAGAGACATGTGCGTGAGCAAGCCGTCGATGCGCGGCAGCGCCTCACTCTTCTTCACCCCTTCGAATCTGGCGTAAAGCTGCATATTCTCCATGACGGTCAACCCCTCATCAAGGGCGTTCTCCTGCGGGACGACGCCAAGCCGCTCCTTGATCTGCCGGGAGTTCCTGGCAGGATCATGGCCAAAGACTTCCAGCTCACCGCCAGTGCGAAGGACAGCCCCATAGAGACAACCGATGAAGGTCGATTTGCCCGCACCATTGGGCCCCAGCAGTCCCACGCACTCGCCAGCCTGGACCTCCAGGTCCAACCCTTGCAAAGCGGCAAAGTTTCCGAAGCGCTTGGTCACCCCACGGGCTTGAATAATCGGTCGGGGAGAGTCTGAGTTCACAGGATGGGACAATCAGTGAGCAATGGAGATCCGGCCTGGGGAAGGCCACAAGGGTATCAAAGCTGGAACGGGGCTCACCGGTTCGCAACCGTTTTGAAAGGGATGTTCGTGGATTGGGGAGAGTGATCAGGCGGCAGCTCTTCCCGAAGGGGATGCTGCTTCCAGCCCAAGGTTGGACGAGCTTCCAGCGAGTCTACCTTGGGTCACGTAGACATCTGCCCCTACTCCGAAGGAGTTGCCGCAGTCTGGCTCTTGCGACTCCTGAAAGCTCCCTGTCAGGCCCGAACCTGACGTGGCTGGTATCCACCCACCCAATGAATCTGTAGTCTCCTAAACCACCCTCTACCCTCCCCTTCTCCGAATTTCCATTGCATGAAATTTCCCCAAGCGCCGTTTTGAGACTTCGTGAACGCGCTGCTCCTCAATTCCGACACCTGCGCCAGTGAACTTGCGCCCATCCTTCACGAGAACCCGGACATCCAGGGCCCTCACGAGACCGCCTATGGCATGGGCTTTCGCCCCACCCTCTCTTTCTGGCGTGGCCCACGCCGGTTCCATCTTTACGATGGCGAGGAAGGTTCCGTCGCCATCGAGCTCGCCGACCGCCGTGTCCAGATGGTGCTCCAACGGCACACCCGGAATGCCGGAGAAATCCGGCAACTCTTCCAACTCTATCTCGTGGAGGAACACCACCTCGATGATCTAACTCATCTGTCCTGGACCGCCAATGTCGCAGACCAGGACAAATTCATCCCGCATCCGCCCAACACCGAGCACCCTGCCAACTTTGCGCCCCTTCTGGAAGGCACTCACAGTTCTGCCGCCACTTCATCTGCGACGGTTCAGAGACCCTGGTGGAAATTTTGGCGTGTATGAGACCGCACCATCCTTCCGCACAAAGTAACATGGTCCGATCTCAACCCGCTCCGCTCACCGTCATTCTGCGCAAAGCCTCGATTCTCGCGGCCCTGCTGGGGCTAGTGCCGATACTCACGGCTGTTGAGACCGTCCTTGAACCCCGCCGACTCCACTTGGGCAGGGTCGGCCAGTGGGAATGGGAATCCTTCAAGGATGTCCCTGTCCATGCCGAGCAACTGGAGCTGCGATTCTCTGCCAAGCCAAACCACAAAGAGCACACTCTACGCCTCTGGCAGCGTGATGTGAAGCTCAACTGGACCGTCTTCCTCAATGGTCTGAAGGTCGGCACTCTGGTGACAACGGAAACCGCCATGGAAACGCTCCTGCCGATCCCGACAGGTGCCTTGAAGGAGGGCGAGAATGTGCTGCTCGTTAAAGCACCGACGGCCCTCGATGACATTGAGATCGGCGAGGTGACGCTTCTTGATCAATCAACGAATGAACTCTTCAACGCTCCGCCCATCGAGATCACGGTCACTGATGCGAAGGCGGGCACCCCGATTCCCTGCCGGCTCACCGTAACGAAACAAGACGGCACACTGCAACCCTTGCAAGCCACCCCCAAGAGTGATGTCTCAGTCCGCACAGGCGTGGTTTACACCCGCAACGGCAAAGCCAGCCTCGCCCTGCCACCAGGCGACTACGTGCTCTACGCCGGCCGC
>JBGGMQ010000440.1:0-3584 GCA_041287975.1 Verrucomicrobium sp.
GACCTCCACCGGCTGGCCTGAATCGGACGCCTGCTCCCAACGGGGAAGGAAGTCTGCCAGGGCATCGTGGATGCCCGGCAGCATGGCGTGGACACACGGCTTGTGAAAGGCGGGCTGCAGCAGGCGCCGTTGCGACTTCCACAGGGCCGCCTCTGAGGTGAGCAGGCCGTCTCCCAGGAGGGACCGCATCAGAGGCGGCCTGACGAAGTTCCTGCTCTGCAGCACCGCCTGGGCATGATCGGGATGGTTGAAGAAATAGACCTGCCCATAGGGCGTGGCATAGCTGGACTGATCTCCTCCCGAGGCGACAAGCTCACGAAGAAACGTTAGAGCTGCAGCAGTGGGAACTGCCGTAACACCACCCTCGCCCTGGAACACATGACAGGTGGTATCTAGCATCAAAAACAAAGGTTGAACACGCGCCAATCGTGACGTGTTGTGACAGAGGCGGCAATAAAAATTGCGCTGCAGGCACAACGACGCGGATAATTTGCGTCTCCGCATTTTTGCGGAACTCCAGGCGCCTTATTTGACCTAGGACGGGTCTTCTGCGGCCACCAGCTTGAGCAGGCCAGGGAAGCGCTGATTCAGGTCCTTTTTCCGCAGTGAGGTCATGCACTTGGTACCCTCGGTCTGGGTGTGGATGATGCCTGCCTGTCTGAGGACGTCGAAATGATGGGAGCGGGTCGCCTTGGAAATTTCCAAGGGGACCTCGTTGCACGCGAGGGAACTGTCCCGGAGGAGAAGCTCACGCACGATTGCCACCCGGCAGGGGTCTGCCAGTGCCTGCATGACTGCGGGCAGGGTGACCTCGTCCATGGGGGGGTGTTGATACTCTTTCATCGACAAGATTTGATTTACCACCGGGCCGGGGGTTCGACAACGGTGGATGTTTTTTCACAAAGAATATTGCGTCCATAGTTCGACAAAGATCGAACTTGCAGGGAAATCATCAACTTATGCCCAACCTTCAAGATTCCCTCAAAGTCGGTGCCTGGACCCTGCCCAACCGCATCATCATGGCACCGCTGACCCGATGCCGGTCCAGTGCAGGGCGTGTGCCCAACACGATGATGGCTGAGTATTACGCGCAGCGGGCGAGCGCCGGACTCATCATCTCTGAGGCGACCTCGGTGACACCGATGGGAGTGGGCTACCCGGACACGCCGGGGATCTGGTCTGATGAGCAGGTGGAAGGCTGGCAAGCGGTGACGGAGGCAGTGCATGCGAAGGGTGGGCTCATTATTCTGCAACTCTGGCATGTGGGACGCATCTCTGACCCAGTGTATCTCAATGGTGAGCAGCCTGTAGCTCCGAGTGCGATCCGGCCGGCTGGGACGGTGAGTCTGGTCCGTCCGGAAAAAGGGTTCGAGACGCCACGGGCGCTGGCATTGGAAGAGATTCCGGGAGTGATCGCAGCCTATCGCAAAGGGGCGGAGAATGCCAAGGCGGCGGGGTTTGACGGTGTGGAGATTCACGGAGCCAACGGATACCTGCTGGATCAATTCCTCCAGGACAAGACGAACCTGCGGACGGATGAATACGGTGGCAGCGTGGAGAACCGGGCGCGCCTGATGCTGGAAGTGACGGATGCAGTGATCTCGGTATGGGGGGCAGACCGCGTAGGCATGCACCTGGCGCCACGGGGCGATGCCCATGACATGGGGGACTCGCATCCGCTGTCCACCTTCGCCTATGTGGCGCAGGAACTTGGCCGCAGGGGGATCGCCTTCATCTGTGCACGTGAGCACGTGGGGGACAAGCGCATTGGACCTGCGCTGAAGCGGACTTTTGGAGGCGTGTACATTGCGAACGAGCGTTTCACGAAAGAGTCTGCGGACAAAGTGCTGGCGGCTGGCGAGGCTGACGCCGTGGCGTTCGGAGTGCCCTTCATTGCCAACCCGGATCTGGTGGAGCGATTTCGCGTGGATGCTCCGCTGAACGCACCAGACCCGGGCACCTTCTACGGGCAGGGACCCAAGGGGTACACCGACTATCCTGTTTTGGAAGCCGTCGAAGCGATCGGCTGAGAAATTTTCAACGGCATCAACCTACGATAGAATCGATTAAATTATGAGCACACTTACTCACGCCCCAGACCTGACGCAACACCCGCCACGCAGCCCCCGGGTGAGGCTAGGTGGCTACGTCATCCTGCCTCGCATGCTCGACAAAGGCCGGGCTTCTCTGAATGGCAAGAGCGGTGACTATCACTATGCCTGCCCGATGGATCAGCGGTTTCTCGACTTCGCCGGGATCGATGCTGAAAAGCTGAAGGAGCAACTGGCGGCCGGAGCGGGGGAGGAAGAGATCCTGGACTGGATCACGGCGAATGCTGCGAACAAGCCCTCCGACTGGGAGATCGCCACCTGGTCAGCGTTTCAGTTGCAACGCACCCCCGGAGATGTGGAGAGCAAGGAATATTTCATCGGTCTTCAATCCGGGATCAGCAAGACCCGCGAGGACCTGTTGACGTGGTTTGACATCCTGGATTGGGATGACTTTGTCAGCTATGGCGGCAAACCCTGATTCGCTGGCGGACGTGAGGTGCGAGCGCGCGCCTCACGCCCCGCTCAAGGAAGCGCTGTCCGCTTGAAGATGAGCGTGAGGATTTTGCAAGTGATGAGGCGGAAGTGGTGTAAGTAATCGTCAGCTTTGCGCATGCCCCCCGCCTCATCCTCCATCGCCAATACCCTTGAACCCCTGCGACGTTCCACCCTGTGGATCATGGCGACGGCTTGCGGGGCCTCGGCGGCCAACATCTTTTACAATCAGCCGCTGCTGGGGAAGTTTGCAGTGGCGTTCCAGGCGAGCCCGTCAAAGGCGGGGCTGGTGGCGACGGCGGCGCAGGTGGGCTATGGCATTGGGTTGTTCTTCTTTGTGCCGCTGGGGGACCTGCTGGAGCGGCGCAAGGTGGTGCTGCTGCTGATGGCGGTCTGCACGGGGTTGCTGGGGCTCACTGCGATCGCGCCTGGGCTGGATGCCCTGATTCTGCTGCATCTGCTCATCGGGATCACCACGATGAATGCGCAGATTCTGATTCCGTTTGGGATCGAACTCTCGCCTCCGCATGAGAAAGGGCACACGGTGGGGGTGCTCATGGCTGGTCTGCTGTGTGGAGTGCTGCTGGCCCGGGTGATCTCGGGATTCATCGGTGAGCACATGGGGTGGCGGACAGTGTACGTCATGGCGGCGGCCAGCATGCTGGTGATCCTGTTGTTGCTGCAACGCGGGCTGCCGCATCGTCCACCCTCGGCGCAAGGCACGGGGTACGGTCGGTTCATGAAAGAAATGTTCCAGCTCTGGGGGCGGCTCCCGGCGCTGTGGCTGGCTTCGGCGGTCAGCGGGCTTTCCTTCGGGTGTTTCACTGCCTTCTGGACGACGCTGTCGTTTCTGCTCATGGACAAATTCGGCATGGGGGCCTCTGCCGCAGGGGCCTTCGGTCTGGTGGGACTGGCGGGCGTGCTGGCGGCGCCTATTGCGGGCAAGGTCTCTGACCGGCGTGGGCCCGCCTTTACAGTGACGGTATCGCTTTTGCTCATCGCCCTGTCGTTTGGGGCCATGGCCATCTGGGTGACGCTGCC
>JBGGMQ010000441.1:0-3069 GCA_041287975.1 Verrucomicrobium sp.
TGCGCAGGTCGTATTTGTATTTCCACTCCGGATAGTGCGACTGGAACTTCGCGACGTCGCTGATCCACCAGATGTGATCGCCGATCCGATTGTCCTCCTTGTAGGTCCATTCCAGCTTCTTGCCGCTGATCTCCTCGCACATCTTGATGGCCTCAAGCATGGAGCAGTTGGAGTGGCGGGAGCCGCCGATGTTGTAAACCTCCCCGCTGCGGGGGGCCTTCAGAAAATGCCAGAAGGCGTCCACAAGATCATGGCTGTGAATGTTGTCCCGGACCTGCTTGCCCTTGTAGCCGAAGATGGAATAGGGCCGCCCTGTGACGGTGCACTTCATGAGATAGGCCAGGAAACCATGGAGCTCCGCGCCCGCATGGGCAGGGCCGGTGAGGCAGCCGCCGCGGAAGACGCCCGTCTTCATGCCGAAATACTGGCCGTACTCCTGAACCATGACATCGGCAGCGACCTTGCTGGCACCAAAGATGGAATGCTTACAGGCATCGATGCTCATGCTCTCGTCGATGCCTTTTTCAAAGTAGGGATGGTCACTGGCAAGTTCCCAGCGGGTGTCCGTTTCCACCAGAGGAAGGCGGTTGGGGGTGTCACCGTAGACCTTGTTGGTGCTGGTAAAAATGAAGACCGCATCTGGGCAATACAGGCGGGTGGCCTCCAGCATGTGCATGGTCCCGAGTGCATTGACCCCGAAGTCGGTGAGGGGCTCACGGGCAGCCCAATCATGGGAGGGCTGGGCGGCAGTGTGGATGACTGCCCCTGCGGCAAAGCCGTATTTTTTGAAAACGCGGTTCACTTCCCCCCAGTCCCGGATGTCCACCGATTCATGACGATAAAGGGAGAGCGCCTCCAGACTGTCCTGCGATTTCGCTGTAGACGCCTCGGCTCCAAAGAAATAACTGCGCATGTCATTGTCGATCCCGATGACTGCCAGACCTTCTGCATGGAGGCGCTTGCACGTCTCTGAACCAATCAAACCGCAGGACCCTGTGACAATAGCCAATTTCATGAGTCAGCCATGCTACGGTTTTCCATTGCCGCCGCAAAGAAATTCTCTACTCTCGCGCCGCGCTTGGAAGGTCGCCAAATGTTGGCAAACGAACGCAAATCTGCCGTAATGAACTCGTCAAATCCCGTCAAGCTGCTCAGCATCGTCATTCCCGCACGAGACGAGGAAGGCAGCGTGCCCTATACCGTGCGCCATCTGTATGAAAAACTGACGGAAAACGGGATTGCCCACGAAATCGTAGTGGTCAATGACGGGAGCACCGATGGCACGTGGCCACTGTTGCAAAAGCTGCGCGAGGAGATCCCCTCGCTGAGCCCAGTCAACAACACGGGGCGCAATGGATTTGGGCGGGCCATCATCTGCGGCCTCAACGCGATGAAGGGCGATGCGGTGGTGATCATGATGGCGGATGAGTCCGACAGCCCGGATCACGTCGTCAAATACCATCGGCTCCTGAACCAGGGCTATGAGTGCGTCTTTGGAAGCCGGTTCATCAAAGGCGGCGAGGTGCACGACTACCCTCCGCACAAGCTGGTGCTGAACCGGCTGGTGAACTGGGGCATCAAGCTGATCTTCAACATCGGGCTGAACGACACCACAAACGCCTTCAAAGCTTACCGGCGCGAGGTGATCGACGGCTGCCGGCCGTTGATCGCGCCCCACTTCAATCTCACGGTCGAGATCCCTCTGAAGGCCATTGTGCGCGGGTACACCTGGACGACGATGCCCATCTCCTGGCAGAACCGCCGGGCAGGGGTGCCGAAGCTGAAGCTCAAAGAAATGGGGAGCCGCTACATTTTCATCATCCTGTATGTGTGGCTGGAAAAATACTTCAGCCGCGGAGACTACCGCCGACCCATTCCGACGATAGAGAAAGAAATGATCGCAGGATGACGGGCGTTTGGTTTAGTCTGCCCCGCTGTTCCTGCCCATTCCATGAAACCGTTTTTCTCCGGCCTCCTGGCCCTCGCCTTCGCTCTCGTCGTACCCCTGGCCCCAGCCGCGACTGGGTTTGAATTCCAAGACAACGACCGGGTGGTGCTTCTGGGAGGCACCCTGATGGAGCGCGAACAAAAATTCGGCTACCTGGAGACGGCGCTGACCCTGGCAGCCGGTGAAGCCAAGCATGTGAGCTTTCGCAATCTGGGCTGGAGTGGCGACACGGTTTTTGGTCATGCCCGGTCTTACTTTGGCCCACCCAAGGAAGGACTGGAGCGCCTGAGCCGCCACCTGGAGCAGATCAAGCCGACTGTGCTGATCACCTGCTACGGGGCGGACCTGCCTTTTGAAGGCTTGCAGACGTTGCCAGAATTCATTACCGGGTACCGCGAACTGCTGGATCTGGCCCGGGCCAAGAGCCCCAATGTGCGGGTGGTGATCATCGCTCCGCCGCCGCTGGAAAATCTGGGAGCCCCCCTGCCCGATCTGACTTCCGCCAACCAAAAGCTGGAAGCGGTGCGCAATGCGCTCAAGGAATTCGCCAGCAAGCAGGCGGCGACGTTCGTGGACAGCTTTGAGCTGATGGGGGGTGCCAGCAAACAACGCCCTGCCCAGCCACTGACAGACAACGGTCTGCACTACGGAGACGTGGGCTACCGGCTGTGGGCAGGCAAGGTCACCGAAGGCATGGGACTGGGGACCGCCAAGGCCGGTGCGGAACTGGCGAATCCGCTGCGCCAGACGGTCATCAAGAAGGACCAGCTGTTCTTCAACCGGTGGAGGCCAGCCAACGAGACTTATCTGTATGGCTTCCGCAAACATGAGCAGGGTCAGAATGCTGCGGAGATCGAGAAATTCGATCCGCTCATTGCGGCGGAGGATCAGAAGATCCACGAACAGAAGGTCGCCATCCTTCAGGCTGTGAAAAAGCTGCCGTAATGCCGTCCTTCAGGTGATGTCCTTGCCCACTAGGCAAGATACTACTCAACTTCCCTTCCGGTCTTTGCCGGGAACCCTCCCTTTCCTTTTTTCCACGCTCACCGTTCCGTTTCGTCTGCATATGAAGTATTCCGCATCGCTCCTGCTGGCCGCCTCCGTCGCCCAGTTGACTTATG
>JBGGMQ010000442.1:0-5567 GCA_041287975.1 Verrucomicrobium sp.
CATCGTCTCCGACATTGATGCCAGCCTGCCTCCGGCCAAAGTCGTGCACTCCATCCTGAGCCGCATCATGGAGCTGGACGCCTGGAAACTGGTGGAAAACCTCCGCGTCTAAAGCTGCTTCGACTCGAACCCCGCGCATGCGCATCGTTTTTCTGGGTACGGGCGAAATCGGCCTGCCTTCCCTGGAGCATCTGCTCACCGCCACCTCGCATGAGGTGGTGGCCGTGGTCACCCAGCTGGACAAGCCGGTGGGGCGGAAGCAGGTGCTGACGCCGCCCGCGATCAAAGTGCGAGCCCTGGCCGCAGGCGTCCCAGTGCTCCAGCCTCAGCGGCTGCGCAGTCCGGAGCCTGTGGCCGAGCTGGCCCAGTACGAGGCTGATGTCTTCGTGGTGGTGGCTTACGGTCAGATCCTTTCCCGGACCGTGCTTGATCTGCCGCGTCTGGCCTGCCTGAACATTCACGCTTCCATTCTGCCTGTTCATCGTGGTGCCTCACCCATCCAGGCGGCCATTCGGGAAGGGGATGCGGAAAGCGGTATCACCATCATGTGGATGGACGAAGGTCTCGATACCGGACCCATCCTGCTGCAAGACTGCTTCCCCCTGGCCCCGGATGAGACCGGTGGATCTCTTCATGAGCGTCTGGCCCAGCTCGCACCCAGCTCGCTGGATCGTGCGCTCGCCCTTTTGGAGGCAGGCACCGCCCCCAAGATCCCTCAGGACGACGCCCTCTCCACGCATTGTCGCAAGCTTGAGCGCGAGCACGGTCACCTCGACTGGACGCGCCCTGCAGAGGAGTTGGAGCGCTTGATTCGCGCCTACCAGCCCTGGCCAAGCACCTTCAGCCGCCTGCCAGGGGGAGAGCGCCCGCTTCAGCTGAAAGTGATTCGGGCTGGGGTGGCGCCTTCTTTTTCAGAGGATGCGGTTCCCGGCACCGTCTGTGTTGAAGGCTCCCGACTCCTGGTCGCGTGTGGTGACAAGGCACTCGAACTCAGTGAGGTACAACTGGAAGGCCGCAAGCAGATGTCAGGCCCGGATTTCCTGCGGGGCAAAGGGGTGGCAACGGGACAGGTCCTCCTGTAATCCAGTTCTTGCCGTCCTGGGGCCGTTCCGCTAGCATCCGCCGGAAATGAATTGCCAGAGTTCCTTCCCGGTTCCCCGCCTTTCGGTCCTTGCCGCGCTCGTCGCAGGCGCTTGGGCCTCTTTGGTGGCAGGTGCCAGTGCCCAGCAGATCGTGGATATATCGATGCATGCCAAGGCGGTGCTGCATCAGGATGGCACCCGCACGGATTCGGTGAAGGACGTCACGGGACGGCAGCTCACGGAGACCACCTACGACTCACGGAATGTAGTCATTGCCCGGAAGACCTTTCTGCTCAACGAAAACGGCGATCCCCTCCAGGGGCTCATCCATGACGGGGCAGGCAACCTCATCGCTCGTGTCGAGTTCTTCTTCGACAGCCTGGGCCGCCTCATTGAGGAACGGTGTGTGAACACCCGCAGCGAAGTCTTCCGCCGGGTCATCCGCCAGTACGATGTAGCGGGCAAGTCCCTCCCCCCTAAAGCCTTCGACTACGCGGTCAACGCGCCCAACATGAAGCCGGCAACGCTGAACTTCACCACGGTCGTTCCTCCGCCAGACGCCGCCAACACCACCACGGTGGGTGCGGGGCAGGCCAATGGCAGGCCGCAGATCATGAGCGTCTCCCCCACAGGCCGCGCCACCGTCCGGCCTGAAGCCGCGAAGCCCGCCGAGGAAAAGAAGAAGCGTGGGTGGTTTGGGCTGGGGAAAAAATAGCGACCGCATGCACAAAACGGGATCCCTCCACCTCACCGGTCCCCTGTTGCATGGGAAAAGATCCCCCTGGCATGGCCCTCGAGGATAAGTTCCTCAGTCTGTGGCACGACCTGTTGTCACCGGGCGCATCTTTTTTTCATCAGGAACGAATAAACTTTTGGAACTTCTTGCGCCTCTGTTGTCTGAGTCGTCTCGTTCTTCGCGTTATCCCTTAGCTTATGTCCAGATTTCTCCTATTGCCGGCCATCGCTGCTGCCATGGTGCTGCCCTTGATGGGCGAGGAAAAACCAGCCGCTCTGCCGCCTCCGGCACCAGATTCGGAGAACCGCACCAAGCCGGGAGAAGCCGACCCCTTTGAGGGCATCGTGCGTATTGAGGCCGCCTTCCTGCAGCCTGACTACCGCATCCCATGGCAGGCGGGCCGTCCGTCCAACGGCAGTGGCACAGGCTGGATTGTGGGCAAGAACCGCTTCCTCACCAATGCCCACGTCGTGAGCAACAGCACGAAGCTCGTCATCCGCACCATGGACGATCCGGAGCCCCATGAGGCCCGCATCCTCTTCATCGCGCATGATTGCGACCTCGCCATGATCGAGGCCGTGGACCCCAAGCCGTTTGAAAAGCTCAAGCCCCTTGAGATCGATGGCATTCCCAAGCTCAACACGGAGGTCATTGCCGTCGGTTACCCCATTGGTGGCGACCGCATGAGCGTGACCCGTGGTGTGGTCTCCCGTATCGACTTCCAGAGCTACTCCCATAGCGGGATTGACCAGCACCTCGCCATTCAGGTGGATGCGGCCATCAACCCCGGCAACAGCGGCGGTCCGGTCTTGCAGAACGGCAAGGTCGTCGGCGTCGCGTTCCAGGGCTACAGCGGCTCGGTTGCCCAGAACGTGGGCTACATGATTCCGGTCCCGGTCATCAACCGCTTCCTCAAGGACGTGGAAGACGGCAGCTATGACCACTACATGGATCTGGCGATCACGGACTTCCCCATTGAGAACCCTGCCCAGATCAAAGCCCTCGGGCTGGATGACAATGGCATCGGCGTCATGGTGGCCAATGTGGACGCGGCCAGCTGCGCCAGTGGCAAGGTGGAGGTGGGGGATGTGATCCTCTCTCTCGATGGCAACCAGGTCTTCACCAACGGCCTCATCCGCGTGGATGGCGAGCTGGTGGACATGAATGAAGTCGTGGAGCGCAAGTACGCCGGGGACAAGATCAAGGTCGAGCTCCTGCGCAAAGGGGAGAAGCGGACAGAGGAGCTAACGCTCAAGCGTTACCTGCCCTACCTCACCCTGGGTGAGCAGTACAACCAGCGGCCCCAGTACGTGCTCTATGCGGGCATGCTCTTCCAGCCCATGAACCGCAACCTCATGGAGGCCCACTCCATCCGTGACCCCCTTGTGAACTACGTGTTCGACAACTACATGACCAAGGAGATCTTCAAGGAGCGTCCGGAGGTCGTCATCCTCACCACCATCCTGCCGGATGAGGTGAACAGCTACCTGCAGGGCTACCAGCACAGCATTGTGGATGAAGTCAACGGCGTGAAGATCAAGACGCTCAAGGACCTCTCTGAGGCCCTCAAGAAGAAGGAGGGCGACGGCCGCTTTGTCACCGTCAAGCTTCTGGAAAAGAACCGCCCGCTCGTCCTCAAGCGCGAGCTGGCCGATGCCGCCCACCCTCTCATCATGAAGAAGTATGATGTGCGGGAGGACAACTACCTGGGGGATGAGTAATTCCTGAACCCCAGCCACAGAGTGCTCTGATCCTGTCATCCATCATCTTTTCCATTCCATTTTTCTTCAGATCATGAACCTGTTTCGTGTCACCCTGACAACCCTGGCCGCCGTTGCCCTCAACGGGCTTTGCGTGGCCCAGCAGCCTCCCGGGCCCAAAGGTCCTGGGGCAGGTCCCGCGGCTCCCGCCGGGGCCGCCGATGAATCTGCCACCGCTCCCGCCCCTGTGATTGAGGCGGCCGGCAAAAACACCTCCCTGGTGAAGGTCAACGTCACCTTCCAGCCCTGGAACTACCGCATCCCATGGCAGAAGAGCTCCCCCGGCGCCCGTCGCGGCCTCGGCGTGCTCCTGGATGGCAACCGCATCCTGGTCACCGGCCAGATGATTTCGGACGCCACTTACATCGAACTCGAGCAGGCTGACACGGGGCGCAAGATCCCCGCCAAGGTCAATGCCGTGGACTATGAGGCGAACCTCGCCCTCCTGGAACCCGTGTCCAAGGACAGCACCTTCTTTGCGGACCTCACCCCTCTCAAGGTCGAGACGGATGCCCGCATCGGTGACAAGCTTCACACCTGGCAGCTCGGTCGCGTGGGCGACCTCATCCAGACGCCCCTCGAGATCAACAAGGTGCTCACCTCCCTGTACAACCTCGAAGGCAGCATGTTCCTCGCCTATGAAACCATTGGCATCATCCGCAGTGAGGCCAACAGCTTCACTCTTCCCATGGTGAAGGATGGCAAGCTTGCCGGCCTGCTGCTGCGTTATGATTCGAAGAACCAGACGGCCACCATCCTCCCCGGACCCATCATCGAGCATTTCCTGAAGGACTATGCCGATGGCAAGTACCAGGGCTTCCCCAACCTGGGTGTCGAGTACCAGATCACCCTGGACGACCAGTTCCGGGAGTACCTCGGCATGACCAAGGAGCAGCAGGGCGTCTACGTCAGCAGCGTTGCCAAAGGCGGCTCTGCTGAGGCACTCGGCCTTAAAGAAGGCGACATCATCCTGGAGATGAATGGCAACAAGATCGACTCCCGTGGTGACTACAAGGATCCCAAGTTCGGCACGCTGAACATGAGCCACCTTGTCCGCGGCAACAGCTATGTGGGCGATGAGTTGAAGGTGAAGATCCTTCGCGACAAGAAGGAGGAGATCCTCACCGCCAAGCTCACCCGCAAGGACCCCAAAGACTACCTTGTCTGGCCTTACCTGTTTGACCGGGGATCCAACTTCCTCGTCATGGGCGGCCTCATCTTCCAGGAGTTGTCCCTGCCGTTCCTGCAGAGCTTTGGAGCCGACTGGGAAACCAGTGCCCCCCTTCGCCTGGTGCACATCGCCAAGCACACGGATGAGTACGAAAAGGAAGGCAAGCGCAAGATCGTGATCCTCACCGCCGCCCTTCCCACCCGCAGCACTCAAGGTTATGAGCGCGTCGGTGGTGCCCTGGTCAGCCAGGTCAACGGTATCCCCATCAACGACCTCGCCGATCTCGACAAGGCGTTCAAGGACCCCAAGGACGGACTGCATTCCATTGAGCTCGAGGACTTCCCCAAGCGCCTCTACCTCGACGCCGTGAACGCTGAACTCGACAACCAGCGCCTCATGAACGGCATGTACCGTCTCGGCACGCTGAAGCGGATTGAGTAGTCAGCAGGGTTAGGGACGAAGTTGTTCATTCAAAGGCGCATTCGCGAAAGCGGGTGCGCCTTTTTTGTGATTGCGAGCCCTCCGACATCGCAAGCCGGGACAACTCCCACCCACCCAACGCATCCACCACCTGGACGCGCAGCGTCTTTGGAGTGCGGCGGCCTGACGCCGCTTTGAGCGGGCTATCGACCTTCAGACAACGAGGAGACAAATGCGACTACCCACACATTACGCAAACCCCTCAATGCTTTTCCGTCCAACACCAACGCCACCAGCAGACTCGACGCCGTCAATCCCTCCGCTTCCACCTTCACCTTCCTCGAACCCGCAATCACCTCTCAAAGCGGCGGTTCCCGCACGCACTCCAAAGTCCCGGC
>JBGGMQ010000443.1:0-5491 GCA_041287975.1 Verrucomicrobium sp.
CCGCTCCTTTCATCGGCGACTTGTCGATGAAGTTCCTTGAAGGCGTGGACGCAACCAAGTCCGGTGCTGGCTACTGGTGGATCTCGGATGCCATGTGGTGCATTTTCCAGCTCACCTTCGCGATCATCACTCCGGCCCTGATCATCGGCGCCACCGCTGAACGCATGAAGTTCGCTGCAGTGCTGCTCTTTGTGACGCTCTGGATGTTCGCAGTTTACTTCCCCTTCGCTCACATGGTGTGGAGCGGCACAGGTCTCATGTGCGGTCCGCTCAATGTTGACGCAGGAATCAAAGCCATCGACTTCGCTGGTGGTACCGTTGTTCACATGACTTCCGGTTGGAGCGCCCTAGTGCTCTGCATCATCCTTGGCAAGCGCAAAGGCTACGGCAAAGAGCCTATGGCACCGCACAGCATGGTGCTTTGCATGGTCGGCACCGGGATGCTCTGGGTCGGCTGGTATGGCTTCAACGCAGGTTCCGCACTTGGTGCTGACGCAATCGCTTCCAACGCCTTCGCTACGACGACTCTTGCTGCCGCAGTGGCAGGCTTCGTGTGGGGCGTAATTGAGTGGATCCTTCGTGGCAAGCCAAGCGTGCTTGGTTTCTGCTCCGGCATCGTGGCTGGCCTGGTGGTCATCACACCTGCCGCTGGTTTCGTGACGATGAACTCCGCTGTCATCATGGGTGTGATCGCCGCAGTGGTACCCTACTTCGCAGTCGCTGGCTTGAAGAAGGCAATCGGCTATGACGATGCTCTGGACACCTTTGGCATCCACGGCGTGGGCGGTACTCTTGGTGCCATCCTCACCGGTGTATTCGCAAGCGAGAAAGCCAACTCCGTAGTCGGTGGCCTTAAGGAAGGTCTCCTCATGAACCAGCTCAAGGCAGTCGCTCTGACGATCGTCTGGAGCGTGGTCGCCACCGCAGTGATCGCCCTCGTGGTGAAAGTTGTCGTGGGTCTCCGCCCAACCGAGGAAGTCGAAGAAGAAGGTCTCGACATCCCCGAGCACGGCGAAGCTGGTTACGAGTTGCACTAATTAATCATCTGGTGATTTCTTAACAACCATCTCTCCCATCCAACGCCGGGGCGCCGCAAGGTGCTCCGGCGTTTTCTTTTGGTTGGGTTGAGCGTGGCTGGAGTGCGACTGAGGAGAGGACTTGGACTCTGCAGGACGAATGGTGACTCTCTCTACTGAAGGTATGCCATGTCAGGATGATTGTGAAAGCCAACAGGCATGTGGACCGAGAGGCGAGACGCCTCTACACTGGTAGTGCCATGCCAGGATGATGGCGGGAGGCTACGGGGCAAGAGTGCCCGGAGGCGAGACGCCTTCCTCCACACTTTGGGGCTGCTCCAGTCTGGCTATGCGCAGAGGGGGCAGACGCCGAAGAACTCGAGTTCGTGATAGAGTTTCTTGAAACCCGATTGCTTCGAGATTTTGGCTTCCAGTGCCTCCACGGGACAGGCGATGTCCAGTTTCTCTATGACACCGCATTCGGTGCAAATGAGGTAGTCGCTGTGCTCGCCGGGGAAATTCATGGTGTAGTAGGCCGAGCGGTCGTGAAGACCAAGGCGGCGCAGGATGCCCTGCTTCTCCAAGCGAACCAGCAAGCGGAAAACGGTGGCGCGATCACACTTGTCCTTGAGCGGTTCAGCATCGGCAAGATCTGCCAAGGTCAACGGCTTGGCGGACTCGATCAGCTTCTTCAGCAGTTCTTCCAGAGCCCAAGTCCGCCTCAGGCCAGCCTCACGGCAGCGGGCGATGGAGTCTTTGAGCAAACTTTCTGGAGAAGATGACATAGAGGTATGGTCGCAAAGCTCTGATGGTTACGCAAGCGCAGGCTACTCCTCGTGCGAGTAGTAGTCGGCATCCTGAGGCTGAATGATACGGTACTCAGGCTTGAGCTGACGCTTTCCGGTATTGGGATAGGAGGTGATCTCCGCCCGATGTTGGTCTGCCAGGATGTAGTAAACGAGATCCACCGTCCCGTCATTGGTGACCTTGTGCGCTTCACCCGGGTGGCAGATGACATGGTCGCCCGCTACCAGAGGCAGGGATTCTCCAGCATCCGTCTCAATGAGTCCGCTGCCGGCCACGATGAGATAGTACTCCGTCTGGGCGGCGTGGGAATGCAGGGGGAAATTTGTTTTCCCGGGAGGCAGGGTGGACAGTTCAACATCAAAGGGATGTCCCCCGCCCCATGGCCCGACGTCTTTGACGCCACCAAGAGCCAGCGAGACATGGCGGCGGCGCAATTCAAAGAGACCACCCGGTGACTGCCGGTGTTCCTCCGGCACGTCACGGACGTTGACCTTTTGCATCGACGGGCCAGATCAATCGAGATCCAGTTCGGGCTTGAAATCCGCCGCGTGGTAGGAGCTGCGCACCAAAGGAGCGCTGGCAACATGGCGGAAGCCCTTCTTCAAGGCGATCTGCTTGTAGTTCTCGAAAGTATCCGGGTGAATGTAGCTGACCACGGGAAGGTGCGCTTCGGACGGGCGCAGGTACTGCCCCAGTGTCAGTACGGTCACGCCGTGTTCCAGCAGGTCATCCATGGCCTGGAAGAGCTCTGTCTCCGTCTCGCCAAGGCCGAGCATGAGACCACTTTTCGTGGCCACCTTGCCGCCCAGTTCAACCGCCATTTCCTTCGCGCGCTTGAGCACATTCAGGCTGCGATGGTACTTGGCACGGGACCGGACCAAGGGGGTAAGACGCTCGACGGTTTCCAAGTTGTGATTGAAAATCTCCGGACGCGCTTTCATGACGGTCATCAGAGCGTCATCTTTGTCATTGAAGTCCGGGACGAGAATTTCGATCGTGATGCCAGGCTGGGTCTCGCGGACAGCCTGAATCGTCCTGGCGAAGTGTTCGGCTCCGCCATCGGGGACGTCATCGCGCGCTACCGCCGTGATGACGATGTGGTTCAGCTTCATGCGCTTGACGGCAGCAGCCACCCGCTGGGGTTCATCTGCTTCAAGGGCGAAGGGTTTGGCCGTCTTCACGGCGCAGAAGCCACAGGCACGGGTGCAGCGATCGCCAGCGATCATGAAGGTTGCCGTGCCCTGGCTCCAGCACTCCCAACGGTTCGGGCACTGGGCCTCCTCACAGACCGTATGCAGACGCAGGTCGGAGATGAGCGACTTCGTGCTCCAGAACACGGGGTCACGCGGAAGCTTTACACGGATCCAGTCGGGCTTCTTCTCCGTGTGCAGCGCAGGGTCAATCTTGGGCGTCATTGCTAAAGTGATCGTACGCAGGAAGTACGGCTCTACAAGGACGGAAGCTGCGCGAAGTTCAAGAGAACTGAATTCCGCACTTCCCAGAGAGGAGAGGACTGCCTGCAAGGTTGCGATGGAAATGTCTACTATTCGGCATCTGGGACCGCATCAACCCATAATACGGGCTCAACATCGATCCTCAAAAGCGCTTTCCTGAGGCTGTATGGTAACGAGACGCAAAAAAATCCGGCTGACAGGACCGCGAGGCGCGTTTCACGTTCTGCATGAAACGCAAAGCATCAGCCACTTGGTCGGGCGGTCTCAAAGACGGCAAAGGCACTGTGTCCACGGAATCTGGCATTCTTTCCAGCACTCCGTACTCCTTCACCACCCGCTTCGAGGGTGAAAAGGGCACGAACCCTGAAGAGCTCATTGGTGCAGCCCACGCGAGCTGCTTCTCCATGGCGCTTTCCATGATCCTAGGCATGGCAGGCCTGACCGCCGAGAAGATCGAAACCTCCGCTACCATCACCCTGGAGCAAGTCAGTGGCGGATTTTCTGTCACCGCCAGTCACTTGGACGTCACCGTGACCATTCCAGGAGCAGACAAGGCCAAGTTTGAAGAAGCTGCCGAAACTGCCAAGGCCAACTGCCCCATTTCGAAACTCCTGAACGCCAAGATCACGATGGACGCCAAGCTGGTGTCCTAGGGATTTGATCCGACTCATTGAAAATGCCTGGCCCCCTGGTAGACAAGGGGCCAGCGAAATCCGCCATGTCTCTGAATTGGAACGAAGAAGGTCGATGAAGTGACATTCTTTGATAATGTTGCTTGCGCACGACCAGCCCCTTTGGGAAAACGAAAGCATGCCCAAACGAGCAAGAGCAAAAGCCCCGTCCGAGCCTCCAGCCAGCAAAGCGTTTTGGATCGGTTTTGACCTAGGTGGAACCAAGATGCTGGCATGCGTGCTGGATGAGAACTACCAAGTGCTGGGCACAGCGCGGAAGTCCACTCAAGGGGGACAAGGGGTCGCCAAAGGCATGAAACGTATCGTGGCCACCATTGAAGAGGCCATTCAAGCTGCCGGAGTGAACAAGGCTAATTTGCAAGGCATCGGCATTGGCTGTCCCGGTACCGTCAACAACGACAAAGGCATCTTGATCCATGCCCCCAACTTGGGCTGGAACCGGGTGCCTCTGGCCGCAGGGCTGAAGAAGGCTTTTAGTGGCACTCCCGTGGCAGTGCTCAATGACGTTGATGCTGGGACCTACGGCGAATATACTTTGGGCGCTGGCAAAGGCGCAAGATCACTCCTGGGAGTCTTCCCAGGCACAGGCTTGGGGGCAGGGTTCGTTTATGATGGGCGGATCGTTCAGGGCCGGAATGTCTCCTGCATGGAACTTGGCAATCTCTGGCTGCCGGGCACGCATCTGGGTTCGGAGAAACCGGGAGCCGTGCTTTTGGAGGATCTCACCAGTCGTCTGGGCATCGCTTCAGCGGCCAGTGTGGAATGCTACCGTGGCAAGGCCCCTGCTCTGGAGGCCAAGACCGGTGCCGCCCTCAAAGAGATGAAGAGCAAAGCGCTGACCGGCTCTTACAAAGCAGGTGAATCCGGCACTGTTACCATCTTTGACAACTCCCTGCACTTTCTGGGCATGGGCATCGCCATGGTGGTCAACCTCCTAGGTCCAGACCAGATCACCCTGGGTGGCGGCCTCGTGGAAGAGATGCCTGCTCACTACATCAAAGTCCTCCGCCAGCACGTGGCGCACTACACCATGCCGGAGATCTTCCAGGGCATCAAGTTCACCATCGCCAAGCTTGGCGGTAACGCCGTGGCCATTGGCTCAGCAGCGTGGCTGAGAAACCAACCTGCCTGAGCCCATGAGCAGCAGTGTAAAAAATCCCCCCGCCCTTCCCTCCGCCCCTCCGCTGTCCGTGGAGACTGCCGCCGTGGTGCACTTCGGTGCCACCTCCGTGACCCTGGTCGTGGGTGAGAAAGACTCTGAGGGCAATGTTTCCGTGCTGGACTATCTGGAAAAGCCGCTGCCCATGGCACGCGACATCTTTCGCAGCGGCATGCTCTCCCGCCCCGTGATGGAGCAGGCGGCCGCGATCCTGAAAGAGTTCCAACTGACGCTGGAGGAATATGCCGTCCCCGTCGCGAGTCTGCGCTGCTTCACCACCAACATCCTTGCGGAGGCGGCCAATCACGAGATTTTCCTGAACCGCATGCAGGTCGCGGGCAATGTCCGCGTGGAACTGATCGA
>JBGGMQ010000444.1:0-3067 GCA_041287975.1 Verrucomicrobium sp.
GCGCAAGGTGAAGCCGTCGTGGGAGGTGAGGAAATTCACACTGGCGCCGGGATGCCGGCCTCCAGGGCCGAAGATGTCCTGGCTGCCGCACAGTCGCTTTGCGAAGTCCGCAGCCAGACCTGCATCACCCTTCCAGTAGCAGCGTACATTGTCCCGGTAGCGTCCGTTCAGTTCATGCCAGGGTTTCGGGAAACCACCCACCTGGTAGCCGTTCGGGCCCATGTCCCAGGGCTCGGCGATCATCTTCACCCGGCGCAGCACCGGATCCTGGGCCACCGCCTGGAAGAAGGAACAGCCGATGTCAAAGAGCTCACCCCGGCGACCCAAAGTTGCGCCCAGGTCAAAGCGGAAGCCATCCACGTGCATCTCCTCCACCCAGTAGCGGAGGCTGTCCATGATGAGCCTTAGAGCAGGGGGGGTGGCGGCATTCACCGTGTTGCCACACCCGGTGTAGTTCAGCACCTTGGCCTCATTGTTCAGCAGGTAGTAGCCGGGATTGTCCAGACCCCGGAGGAAAATCAGCGGACCATTCTCATCCCCCTCCGCGGTGTGGTTGTAAACCACGTCCAGAATGACTTCCAGGCCCGCCTTGTGCAGCTCCCGCACCATGGTCTTGAACTCATCCACCTGTGCCTGCGGATCACGGGCCAGCGCATATTCGCTGTGCGGGGCGAAGAAGCCGATGGTGTTGTAGCCCCAGTAGTTGGTGAGGCCTTTGGCCAGGAGAAAGCCGTCATCCAGATGCTGGTGCACTGGGATGAGCTGCACGGCAGTCACGCCGATGGCCTTGAGGTAGGCGATAGCTGCGGGATCGGCCAGTCCGGCATAGGTGCCGCGGATCTCCTTGGGCACGTCCGGGTGCTGCATGGTGAACCCCTTCACGTGCATCTCATAGATCACGGTGTCAGTCCAGGGCGTGTCGAGAAGTGCGTCCCCCTGCCAGTCGAATTCATCCGTGATGACGACGGACTTCAGTGCCACGGGGCCGCTGTCCTGAAAATCCCGCCCCGCCTTTTCTGTCTCCTCAATGTTCTGGTAAGCCTCCCGCCAGTCCGGCACTCCCAGGATCGCCTTCGCGTAAGGATCGAGCAGCAGCTTGTGGGAGTTGAACCAGCGTCCTTGCGCCGGATTCCAGGCTCCCCGGGCGCGGAATCCGTACAGGGCACCTGCTTTGAGATCCGGTACGAAGGCGTGCCAGACATCATCGTCATCCCGCACCATGCGGACGCGGGCCGACTCCTCAGCCGGATCTGCGAGATCATACAGGCAGAGGTCCACCCCGTCTGCGGTGCGGGAGTACACATTGAAATGAACGCCGCCGACAACTGGAGTTGCCCCTAGGTGCAGAGGCTTGGTCTGGGGCACTGCCAGTTGACGTGCCGTCTGCAGGGCATCCTCACCCAGCCCCAGTGTCGAGAGTTTGGAAAACAATCCTTTCATACCCAGTTCATCCTCTTTGAGTGGCGGTACTTTGCCTGCAAGCAGGAAGCTGGCCACTGACAAAAAGGTTGGAATATCAATTCCTCTGACGGCATGGATCAACCGCCCGTCGGAGAATGTCAGGGGTTGCCATTGCGTTCCTGGCGCTTCTTCTCCAGCCAGGTGTCAAAATCGTTGGTGACGGGCGTGATCGGCACAGGGGGAGGGGGCACGGGGATCGCGTAGCTGTCGGCATCCGGCCTGTTGGCGGATGAATTGCCCTGAGAATTCGCGGGGCCAGGGTGATTGGGGGTGGGCATCTTCAGTCGGAGCCTCTCTTGAAGCTGCTCTTGTTGCCGCTTTTCCTTAAGTTCTCGCATCGAGCGGTAGGAGTCTTCGATAGATTTTTGAGTGGCAGCCGGGGAATAGGAGGAACGCCGGGTGCTGGAGTCATCGCAAAACCTCAGGGCCTGAGTGGCAAAGATAATGATCATCACAACAGGGATGCCGCCAAAGCTGAAGCTGCGACCGGTCGAGCCGGAGCCCACCTTGGGGTACTTGCGCTGCCACGACCACAGGCCTACGCCCACGTGTTGCGCCATGGCTTCGATGCCCTGAGTGTACTGGGCGCTTAGGGCAGGGGTGGGTTCTGGCAGTGTCTTGGCCAGCTCGCGCAGCCGGGTGCACTGCTCCTTGTACACGGCCTTGGCTTCCTGCTTGGGTAGCGCCAAGACCCTGCTGAGGGCGTCTCCCAGCAGGTGGAGCATCCGCCACTGAGGCGGGACCTCGTGGGTGGGCAGGAGTTGCAGCAACTCCCTGGCTCTTTGAGGGTCGCCACCCATGGCCGTGCCAAAACCGGCTTGGGAGACGTGCAGTCCCCATGTGTCATCCCGCAATCCCAGGCGCACGGCTGCCAGGCTGGCTTCGGTGGCCTCGCGAGTCCGGTTGAGCGCGTTGAGAGCAATAAGGTAGATGGCGAGCATCCATCCGCGGATGTCCGGGCGGAGCTCTGCTCCTTTCATCCAGTCAGCTGCTTCCTGGAACATTCCTGAGGTCACCATGGCCCGACCCGTCGCCGCCCAGAGGTCCGTGCGGGGCTGGATGAAATCACGGTGGTGATTCAGCAGGTCGGGAACACAGGAAGCGGCAGATGCGGCATCACTCACCAGATCCAGAAACTGTTGAATGGGTGCCACGGCCCGTTCCTGCAGCCGGCGGATCCAGGCGGCAAAGTGCTGCCAGCTGCCCCAGCGCTGCTCCCGGGCCTGCTCGCGTATCCAGATCATGGCGAACGACGGTCCGATCCGGTCGCCAGTGGCAGCGGCGTCCATCGCCTCCATGATCAGTTTTTTGAACTTCGTATCCTGCAGCAGGGTGTGCTCCAGAATCGCCAGCACTTCCGTCAGATCGTCCTGGGATTGGGCCAGCTCGTCCAGGTGGTAGCGGGCTGCTTTCAAGTCGCGCCGTTGATACTGCACCAGTGCGGTGAAAGTCTTGCACACCCAGCCTGTGGGACCGGTGGGCAGCATCAGTCCCATGGCTTTTTCCAGAGCAGGCAGATCCTTCTTGTTCCAGTAGATCTCCAGCAGCACCCGTGCGGCGAACTCATGGGCAGGTTCGAGGTGCAATGCCCGCTCCAGATGATGGA
>JBGGMQ010000445.1:0-2819 GCA_041287975.1 Verrucomicrobium sp.
GCCGGAGCTCGAGAGCAGGGCGCCCTGGTTGCCCAATCCGGCTCCCGAAAGGCTGAGAGTTTCTGCGAGCGTCGTGGTGTTGTTGGTGATGTCCAACGTTCCACCACTCACTGTGACCCCACCCGCGACTGTTCCCAAAGCATTGACATTGTTGAACCGAAGGGTGCCACCTGTGATGCTGATGCTGGTGGTGAAGTTGTTGTTTCCGCTAAGAATCAGCATCCCGTTGCCGGTT
Organism: Verrucomicrobium sp.; assembly: GCA_041287975.1. GTDB lineage: Bacteria > Verrucomicrobiota > Verrucomicrobiia > Verrucomicrobiales > Verrucomicrobiaceae > Verrucomicrobium. The sequence continues at coordinate 236 of JBGGMQ010000445.1, forward strand.
TTAGTGATCGTTCCCGTGCCGTTTGCGATACGACTCTGCACTTCAATGTTGCCATTCCCGGCAAACGTCAGGTTTTGTGCCAGTGTGATGATGGTGGTCGCCGCCGCCCCCTTGGAGAGGATCAACGTGCCGGCATCTGAACTGATGCGAGTGGCCGCACCCAGGGTGATCGTGCCCGAAAGCGTGTTGGTGCCGCTCACATTTCTCAAGGCTCCGCCTGAAGAGATGCCGCTGCCATTGAGCAGAAGGTTTTCCGCCATGTTGCTCAGATTGCCCGAAACCTCCAGCGCCGCTCCAGATGATACTACGGTTCGCGAAGTGGTGCCGGAGCCTACTGCGCCGAGAGCTTGGTTGTGGGCGGCTTCGACGGATCCGGAGAGGACCTGGGTCAATCCTGTGTAAGTGTTTGCGGTTGCCAAAACGGTGTTGCCAGTGCCGTTGATCGACACATCTGTCGAACCACCGCTTCCTCCATTGTCGATGATCTGGGCATTGATCAGCAAAGTGCTGGAGGCGGAGTTGTTGGTGAGAATCAACTCTGTGGAGCCTGTCGTGCCGGCGGTGATCTGGCCAGCACCAGGCGTGGCACCGACGGTCAGGCTCTTCGCTTCGCTGAGGATCTGAATGCCACCCGCTGCGCCAAAGCGGATCAAATTGCCAGCGCCGATCGCAATGGAACGAGAATCACACTTCCCCACCATCGTGATGGTGTTGAGTTGCGTCGTTCCCGCTGTGACGGTCACGTTCCCTTCAGAGGCACCGGTGATCGAAAGGTTGGACCCGGTAGAGTATCCTGGCAGATCGGAGACATTGGTGCCAGTGGCGTATTCTAGATCTCCACTGAAGATTCCGACTACTCCACCGCTCGCGCCTGCCCAACCGGCCACGCCGTCTTTTTGATAGATGGCCCAAGCTCCGATGAGGCCATTGTGGGAGGCCAGAATCGTGGTGCCTGTGTTTGCAGTGATCCTCAAGTGGTCCCCCGTTCCTTCCCGGGAAATCGTGCCCAAGTGCAGGGACAGGGTGCCACCACTGCCAGCATTCGCGGCGATGCTGCTCACGCCTTTCACGGACGTGGTGCCAAATGTCTGACTGTTGGGAGAGGAAGCCTTGCCAGTGACGAGCAGGCTGCTTCCCGTCAACGAAAAGGCCGTGCCCCCTGCGATGATATTCGATGTGGCACTGGCGGTTGCGAAGCTCAGCTCAAGTGTCCCTCCGGTGACGGAAGTGCCTTTAGTATAAGTATTGGTTCCTGACAGTGTAAGGGTGCCGTCCCCTTTCTTGGTGAACACGGACAGTGCACTCGACTCCCCGATGTTGCCGGTGATGGCGGCGGTTCCGCCGCTGGTATTGAAGGTGGCGGCTGTTCCGGCGATCGTGATGTTTCCGCTGAAGACCTGGCTGGAACTGGCGTCGACGCGGATGGCACCCCGGAAGTCTCCCGTACCCGCATTCTGTTCCTTTCCCTGGCCGCTGATGACGAAATTCGCCGTGAAGGTGCCGCTGACAGTCGAAGCAAAGGTGGAGCCGCTTTCAACAATGATGCTCGTCAGACTGTTCACTGCGGTCACCGCTGTGGGGCGTAGGAAAGTACCCCCATTGGCCCCTGCCAGTGTGAGAGTGCCAGTGAGCCCAATGTTGTTGCCGCCGAGGGAGACGAATCCGATGCCCGTTCCACCGGACTTCTGGATGATCAGATTCTGACCGGCCAGGGTTGAGTTAATGGTGATGAAGCCATTCCCTGACGACGCGTTGTCTGCAATGTTGATGCTGGCACCTGTCGCAAGTTGGATCGTGCCGTTGGTGAAATTGTACCCAATGGCAGCAGGCGAAGCAGAGAATCCCAGGAAGCCGAGCCCGCCAGCGATCACGGTGTCGGTGACAGAAATGGAACTGGCAGTGATCAGCGCCCCGCTAATCCCGAACTCTGCGATATCATTCCGTGCATTGTCCCAAGTCACATCATCCGTGCCCGTCGTCGTGTTTCGCCAGTTGACCGCCAAGTTGGCCCAGTTGCCGTTCCCGAGTTGGACTCCTGCTGCCCCTCCAGCGCCGGGCGTTGCATCCCACTGGAGTGTATCGGCCGATGCTGATGCAATGAGAAATAGAAGCGCGAGAAAAATGCCAGGCACTCTGCAGCCAGAGGTGGAGGCACTTGGCAGCTTGTGCAGTGGAGGAGTCATGGCAGAAGGAAAGGGGATCGAAAACAAAGCGGACCAGACGGGCTTGGTGCCCACCTGATCACAAGCAGTTTTCATCTGAGATCTCTAGAGCGAGGGAGGTCTGAGGGCGCGCGCTAATACACGCGGGTCCGGGCATTCAAGGGATTGATCACCACAGTCCGGAAGTCGGCGGGGAGAGATGCTTTCTCCAGATCTTTGTCATGGAGCAAAGTCAGGGGGTGCTTTTGTTCCACATCCAGCGTCGTCGTGCTGTCAGGCCGAATCTGGTAGGTGAAGTAGGTGTAAGTCTCAGAGACACCACCGGTTTGCCCCGAGAGAGCGGGTTTGGCGGTCAGGGCCATCAGGCTGGTGTACTCTGTGGAAGTGGCAAGGGCAATGCTCCCGGGGAACCGCTTGGGTTC
>JBGGMQ010000446.1:0-4427 GCA_041287975.1 Verrucomicrobium sp.
TACCGGTTCGAGATCTTTCTCCCGCCCAACTATGGCGTGGAGGATGGCATTGAACTGGTGCCGGACAAGAGCGCAGCCCCCACCCCCGGCGAGGCCCTGGGCTGGCACGTCAGCAATCCCGACCTGAACGGCTCGAACTTCACGTTCTATCTCCCTGGACCGGAGGGGCGGGTCACAAGCGTGGGGAGTCGCATTAGCTTCCGGCTTTTCAAAGAAGACTTCGAAGGGGGGCAGACCCGACTCATGCCGGGGCAGCGGGTCGTAGTGGACAAAAAATTCTACAGGGACCTCCCGTGGTCTGGGCGAAAGTACTGCACCTGGCGGCTGGCCATGTACCACTGGCACTCCGATGCAGACGGCTACATGAGCGGCCCCCACGCCCCACGCATCATCATCACCCCGGAGCATGGCACCATCCGCTGCGACATGGGGGATCCTGCCACCACCACTCCCGCCAACATGATCTCTCACGAGTGCGATGACCCACGCGCCAGTGTCCACACCAGCGACTGGAAGGTGAACAAGAACAACAGCAACACCTTCGGTGCGCTCAATTCGCGATCCACCGTAGGAGCCAATCCACTCAACGTCCGCCCCCAGCAGGATGTGGACATGGCAGGGAAGGTATCCGACGCCAGCTTCTACATGCCCCCACCCAAGGGTAAAGGAACCAACGGTCCCAATGGAGACAATGGCCGCATGTCCTCCGTGGCGGAGCTGGGGTATGTCCATACGGGCAACAATGCCAAAACAGGCAGCATTCCGTGGCGGACGCTGCGCCTGCAGACCAACAACTATCCCGCCTCGACTCCCTCTCTCCCAGATTGGGCCCTCCTCGATCTCTTCTCCGTGCCGAACTCGGATGGCGCGACACCCAATTCCCTCTCCGCCCCTCATGGCACCTCCATTGGAGGGCGCGTCAACGTCAACTCCCAGGCCTCCCCCTTCAGCCATCTGGCCCGCGTGCGGTCTCTGGTGGCCCTGCTGGCTGGGGCTGATGGCATCACCCTGGAAAAAGCCACGGAGCTTGCGGGCAACATCAACCAGCGTCAGCTTTCCCCGCTTAACACCCGGCTCGGCCGGAGCTTCGGTAAAAGCTACGGTTACCCCTGGAATCCCGCGCCTGCCTCCACCGATCCCAATGCCTTTGACATCCCGTGGGAGATTTGCGAGATCAAGGGCCTCGCCGATCAGGGCGAGGCTGGTGAGAGCCTCATCCGGGAGGTCGGCAGCCTGATTACCTCCAGAGGTGGCGTGTTTAACGTCTACACCATCGGCCAGTCGCTCAAGCAGACCATCAGCGGCCAGCTTCAGGTCACCGCAGAGCAGCGTCAGCAGGCGATGGTGGAGCGCTATGTCACAAACTGTGGCACCACGACCCCGGCGGATGACGAGACCCGCTTCCGCATCGTCTATGCCCGTAATTTGACTCCTTGAACCGAGTCGAAGCTCTCCACGGACTGGTCACCTCTTCTGACCAGCAACAGGCGCTGCGGGTGCGGCGTTTCTGGTGGTAGTCCTGGCTTACCTGGCCCACCGCCCCTTCCATGAACCGCACCCCGCTGCCCCACGCTGACCTCCTCCAACTGAAACGCTGGAACACACCCACCATCTACAATGGCTGGGAGCAGATCACGAAAAGGAATCCCTGTGTAGAGGGTTTCAACCTTGAGGAGACGCGCGACTTCATGCCGCAGATGGGGCCCATGGCCGGCTATGCGGTGACGGTGGTGGTGGAGCCCAGCAACCCCGCTCACCGCGAGACCAACCCCCAAGCCTGGCATGAATACCGGCAGTATGTCGCCAGTGTCCCGGGGCCCAAGATCGTGGTGGTGCAGGATCTGGACAAGCCGCGCGTCATTGGAGCCTTCTGGGGGGAGGTGAACAGCAACATGCACCGCGCCCTCGGCTGCGTGGGAACGATCGTCGATGGAGCCATTCGTGACGTCGATGAAATGACCAACGCTGGTTTCAAAGCTCTCGCCCGGCGCTTCTGTATCGGTCATGCCGCGGTGCACCCCGTCCGCTGGAATTGTGAAGTGGAAGTCTTCGGCACCCGCATCCAGCCAGGGCAGCTCATTCATGCGGACAAGCACGGCTTCCTGGCAGTCCCACCGGAGGATGAGTCGGGCCTGCTGGACGCCGCCCGCTTCATGGACAGCAACGAATGCAACACCGTCATTCCCGCAGCCCGCGGCACTTCAGGATTGAGCTCGGACGAGATCTTGAACCGCCTCGCTGAAGCCGGCCGCCAGTTCGGTGCAGCCGCCCAGGCAAAGTTCGCACGGGATGGCGAATGGTAGCCTCCTGACGTGCCGTTGTTGTCCTATTCCATGTTTCCCATCTCCCTCTCCTCTCTGGCCATCCTGTTGATGACTGTCGCCTCGCTGTCTGCCGCCCCCCCTGCCCCGCTCGCATGGGAGAGGCTCCCTTCCCTGCCGGATCCTGAGGGCTTTGCCAGCATGTATGCCGGAGTCAGTCATGGCGCACTGCTGGCTGCTGGAGGGGCCAACTTTCCCGGCAAACGCCCTTGGGAAGGGGGAACCAAGGTGTGGTATGACGATGTCTGGGTGCTGCCCCAGCCTGACGATGTCTGGCAGAAGGTCGGCACGCTACCGAAGCCCCTGGGCTACGGCGTGAGTGCCACATGGGGCGATGAAATGATCTGCGCCGGGGGCAGCCATGCCGCAGGTCACGTGGCGGAGGCCTTTGCCCTACGGTGGCAGGACGGCAAACTGACGACCCGTCCTCTGCCCTCCCTCCCCAAACCGTGCGCGAACATGAGTTGGGCCGTCGTCCATGGGACACTCTACGTGTCTGGAGGCATCGAGAAACCCGATGCCACCGCAGCGTTGAACACCTTCTGGTCTTTGGATCTGAAACAGCCTACCGCCACCTGGCAGGAACTGCCCGCCTGTCCGGGACCGGCTCGCATGCTCGCGGTGGCCGGGTCCTGGGATGGGGTCTACTACCTCTTTGGCGGTGCAGGGCTGCAAGCCGGCCCCGATGGCAAGCCTGCCCGGCTCTGGCACAAAGACGCCTGGTCCTACAAACCAGGCCAGGGATGGACCGCGCTGCCAGACATGCCTCGCGTAGTCGTGGCCGCGCCATCCCCCGCCCTATCGACTCCGCAAGGGCTGGTGATCGCCTCTGGCGACGATGGCAGCAAAGTCGGCTTCAAGCCCGAGACCGCTCACCCCGGCTTTCCCAAAGAATCGCTGCTCTTTGAGACTTCCAGCAAGACCTGGACATCCGCTGGTGCGACTCCCTTTTCCCTGGCCACCGCTCCCACCACCACCTGGCGAGGCGGCGAAGTGATCGTGTCCGGCGAGGCTCGCCCAGGATACCGCACCCCACAGGTGTGGTGGCTGAAGGCCAAGTAGCCAGTTCTTTAGGAAACAGTCCAAAAGAATTCAGTCTCTGTGCCTCTGTGGTAAAACAAATACTGCCACCTACACCTGACGAATCGACTCACTGTTCTACCGACTTTGCGCCCCAGTCCTTGTCCAGAGGATCCTTGTGATTTCCCATGGCCCGCCAGGCCATCACAAGTCCCAGCAACGTCACTGCCGCGGCACCGATGAACGCCAACCCCGGGAACCGGCCCTGGCTATCCGCCCCAATTCCGACGGCGAACAGCCATGTCCAAATGAGAGGCCCGGCGATGCCAGCCACACTGGTGATGCTGTTGAGTGCCCCTTGCACAGCCCCTTGCTCATCCGCTCCGACTTCCCGGGTGATCATGGCTTGCGCAGCGGGACCCGCGATACCGCCCAAGGCACCCACTGTCAGGAGCGCATAGACCATCCACCCGTACGGGGCCAGACCATAGCCAGCCATGGCCACGGTGGTCGCCAGCATTCCCAGTGCGAGCCCTTTTTTCTCTCCGAGTGCCCCGATGATGCGCCCGGCCAGACCTCCCTGCACCACGGCCATGAGAATACCCACGATCGCCAGCGATGCCCCGACATGGCGGCTGTCCCAACCGTAGCGCGTGCCCGTGTAGAGCACCCAGAGGCTGGGGTAGATGTTCTGCGCCAGATGAATGCAGAAGTGAGTTTCGGCCAGGCCCACCACCATCGGCCAGCGTCGCAACGCCATGAGCGAGCGGATGGGATGCACACTTGCCCAGTGAAACGGGCGGCGGTTCTTGGGGTCAACGGATTCCGGCAGGACAAAGAGCCCGTAGAGGCAGTTCAAGAGCGTGATACCTGCAGCCACCAGGAATGGGACACGAAGCCCCACATCCCCCAGCCAGCCGCCGACCAGCGGGCCTGCCACGAACCCGAGACCAAAGGCAGCTCCGATAATCCCAAAGGCCTCAGCACGCTTTTCAGGCGGCGTGATATCCGCAATGTAGGCGCTGGCGGCACTGAAATTGGACGCCGTGATCCCAGCAATGATGCGACCGACGTACAGCCAGGCCA
>JBGGMQ010000447.1:0-2757 GCA_041287975.1 Verrucomicrobium sp.
CTCAAAGCGCTCTCTGAGGCCAAACCCTAGACGCTAGGCACAGCGAAAAAAAACGCCCGGCAGACTGAGCTGCCGGGCGTGGGTAAGTGACGAAATTGTTGGATGGCTGCCAGCCTTTTATTGCGGGGCGGCAGGGGAGTAGGACGGATCTACCTCATTGGGATCGGCTGACGCCTCGCCCTTTTTTCCACCGACGAACGGGATCCACTTCAGAGGCTTGGTGATGGTCTTGCCCACTTCACCGGCACCGCGACCCACCTTTTTCACCATGCTGTTTTCCTTCTTCAGCGCTTCCTTCTGGGCGGCGATGTCCGCATTCGGCTGGGACGGCGGTGGCACCACCACGCGACCCGCAGGCTTCCAGGTGTTGGAATAGGGGTCGAACTCCTGGGCACCCACCGGAGCGGAAGCCGTGGAGGAGGACTTGGAGCCAAACATGGAGCAGGAGCTCAGGCCGGCGGCCAAAACAAGGCAGACGGCGGGCAGGACGAGACGGGACAGATTCATCGACGCGGAAGCTAGCGGAGGTTTTGCTGTAGACAAGTGTCTTGCTTGCATCACCCGGCAACGCGTACGGTACGTTTTCACAAGGAAGGCTCTCTCCACCAGTTTTGTACTCGTCCATGATCGCGGACCTCCATCCCACCCTCGCTGCCTGGTTTACCGGGCGGTTTGGGAGGCCCACGCATGCGCAGGAGGTCACGCTTCCCCATGTGCTGGCAGGGGAGTCTGTCCTCCTCACCTCGCCGACGGGCAGCGGCAAGACGCTGGCAGGTTTTCTAGGGGTGCTGGACTCTTTGCTCCGGCGGCTGGACGAGGGGCCACTGCCTTCACAGACCCTCGTGATTTACATCTCACCGCTGCGAGCCCTGACCTATGACATGCAGAAAAATCTCACCGAGCCCCTCCGGGAGATGGGGCTGGAGCGGGACATTCGCATCGGGCTGCGCAATGGCGACACCCCGGCCTCAGAGAGGGCCAAGTTTCGCAAAAATCCGCCGCACATCCTGATGACCACGCCGGAGAGTCTGGCCATTCTCCTGCCTCAGGAAGGGTACCACGACATACTCTCAGGTTGCCGCCATGTCATTGTGGATGAACTGCATGCGCTGGCGGAGAACAAGCGCGGCTCGCATCTGTCTCTGACACTGGAGAGACTGGAGCAACTGAAGTCGAAGGACGAATCTGGAGAATTCCTCGAAAGACCTCCCCTGGTCAGGATCGGTCTCAGCGCCACTGCCGCACCCTTGGATGAGCTGGCCCGGTTCCTGTGTGGCGGCGCTAGGCCTTGCGCCGTGGCGGAGGGCAGGGTGGAACGCAAACGCCGGGTGGAGGTGCTCTCACCCTTGCGGCGCGATCCCTACCCACCTGCAGGCTGGACGGCCCAAAGAGTCATGAAGGATCTGGCCCGACTGGTCGAACAGAAGCGCAGCGTCATCATCTTCTGTAACACCCGCAGCGGGGCAGAAAATATCTCACTACGGCTCAAGCAGACCCTGCCCCAGTTTGCCGATGTCATCGAGACGCACCACTCCTCCCTGGATCGGGATGTGCGACTGGAGGTGGAAGACCGGCTCAAAGCGGGAGAACTGCGAGCCGTGGTCTGCTCGACGAGCCTGGAGCTCGGGATCGATATCGGTGCCGTGGATTGTGCTGTCATGATTTCCACGCCCAAGGGCATCAGCCGGGCCATCCAGCGTATTGGCCGGAGCGGGCACAACATTCACGAAGAGAGTCACGGTGTTCTTGTTGCCACCAATGTGAATGACCTCATGGAATGCGTGGTGTGCGCCGACATGACCCGTCGCACCAAGCTGGATGCCATCCGAGTCCTGCAAAAGCCCTACGATGTGCTGGCGCAGCATCTGGTGGGCATGGCCATGCAGAAGGCCTACACCCGTGAGCAGGCTTATGACACGGTGCGCCGCTCCTGGCCTTATCACGATCTCTCGCGGGAGGAGTTTGATCGAGTGCTGCACTACGTCATGGGCGGCGGCAAGAGCCTGGAGCAGAACTACCGCGCCACCTTTGGGAAAATTGTGGAAGAGCCCGGCGGCCTGATGATCACACCGAGCCGCAAGGTGGAGCGGGACTATCTGGTGAACGTGGGCACCATCGCCAGTGAGGGGGCCGTACGCGTTTATCTGGGCACCCGACGGGTGGGTGAGGTGGATGAGAGTTTCGTGAAAAACCTTAAATACGGGGACATCTTCGTTCTGGGAGGTCGCACGGTGAGGCTGGTGGAGACCGGGGTCATGGAAATAAAAGTGGAGGCCGCCGACGGCAGGCTGCCCACGGTGCCGAGCTGGAATGCGAACAAGATGCCCCTCGCCAGCGGCCTGGCCGCCGAGGTGACGCTGCTGCGCTCCCACATGGCGCGCCGGCTTGAAGAGAATCAACCCGCTGAGGGAATCTCCGACTGGCTTGCCGAAACCTTCCTCATCAGCAGCGTGAACGCGGATGCCATCGTGCGCCACTGCCGCAACCAGTGCCGGTTCTCCGCCATTCCCACGGACTCGTTGTTTCTCATCGAACTCTACCGAGAGCTTGAGGATGAAGCCCTGGAGCGTGAACCAGAGCCCAGTCTGATGCCAGCGAAGCGGGGGCAGGGCAGGGCCGCACGCCGTCCAGATCCCGAGCGCTGCCACTTCTTCTTCCACTCCCTCATCGGGCGCTCCGCCAATGATGCCCTCTCCCGCATCATTGCGCATCGGGTGAAAGAGGCGGTGGGGGGCAATGCGCTGGTCACGATTGACG
>JBGGMQ010000448.1:0-5762 GCA_041287975.1 Verrucomicrobium sp.
TAAATCTGCTCACCACATCATCTCCCATAAACTGAGCGCCCCAAGCTCCATGGTCAACGAATGTCACGTCTTTAATGTAGACCGGGTCAGGTTCGGCTGTCCGATTTTTCGTGGCTTCTTCACGTGCAATGTACTCCATGAGCTCACCCCAATCCAGGGAGCGGCGATCTCCGAATCGCCGATGACCGCAATGCATAAACAATGACGCCAACATCAGCGGAGCCCATCACCCTGAGCGGCAGAAGCGTCTCACTTCTAGGCCCGCTTTCCTGTCGACGTCATTCCCGCCAACGACACCTGTCATCAAAAGAGGATCTCCACTCCTCCGCTCACCCAGGCGATTCGGAGATCGCCTCTCCCAGTCGCTGGCACCTATAGAATAGACGCGGTCGCGTCCGGACTCATGCTCGGCCTCGACCATTCCGCACTCTGCATTCCCATCACCCCTGTCCCAGCCTGGGTGCAATTTCTCACTTCTGAGTGCATTGCTTTCGGCGGGTTCCCGTCGTAGGCTCTTCGACCATGAAAAACAAAGGACTCGGATGCCTCCTCGCTTTTGTGCTTGTCGCACTGCTAATCAGCCTTGCGTTTAACTTCGTGTCCTTTGCTGCGGTGCTGGGCATGGGGATGGACGGGGCGGCCGTGAGCTTCGTGGAGCCCAAGAAAAAATGCAGCGAAAGCCTTGTTCAGGCGGGCGGAACGGGCGCCACGGATAAAATCGTCCGCATCGACATCGAAGGCATCATCACCAGCGCCCCGGGCGGCGGGTTCCTTTCGGACGGGGGTTTGAGCGTGGATGGCATGCAGCGCGCGCTGGAGCAGGCGACCGATGACAAGAACGTCAAAGCCATCGTGCTGCGGGTGAATACCCCGGGCGGTGAGGTGACAGCTTCTGACAATCTCTACAACGCAGTGCGCAAAGCCGCTGCCAAGAAAAAGGTCGTGGTGTACATGGACTCCATCGCAGCCTCAGGCGGGTACTACCTGGCCTGCGGAGCCTCGAAGATCGTGGCCAATGAGACGACCCTGACGGCCAGCATCGGCGTCATCATCCAGACCATCAACTACAGCCAGACCTTTGACAAAGTGGGCCTGCAGACCCTGACCTTTGCCAGCGGCAAGTTCAAGGATACCCTCAGTGGTGGCCGCCCCATGCGCGAAGACGAGCGGCAGTACATCCAGTCTCTTGTTTCCAGCATGTATGACAAATTCGTGGGCATCGTCGCCCAGGCTCGCAAGATCGATGAAGCGGAACTCCGCAACGGCGTGGCCGACGGCCGCGTGGTCACGGGCAAGCAGGCCCTGGAGTACAAGCTGGTGGACCAACTCGGCTATATTGAGGACGCCTACGCTGCTGCCAAAGAGTTGGGCGGTGCACCGAATGCCATGGTGGTGAAGTACAGTATGAACGCCTCCCTCTCCCAGTTGCTGGGGCTCTCGGCCAAGGCCATGAGCGAGGGCAACAAGGTGGAGATCGACGTCAGCGACCGTCTGCTGCCCCGCCTCCAGGCTGGCAAGCCCTACCTCCTGCCGGCTCACATGGTCCCCTGATCCCTGGCCGACCTCCGGGATACCGAGTGAGAGTGACCAGCATCCGACGCTGGCCAGCCTTCCGGCCCCGGACCTGTCTGCTGCCCGCCTGCCTGCCTGCCTCCCCATGAGCGAAGCTGCCACCCTCATCGTCACTCGCGATGTCTTTGTGATCTGTGGCCTCGCTTTGTGTCTGGCCTTCGGGATGTATGCGCTGCTCCGCACCTCCCAGGATCAGCACTGGAATCTCCAGGGGAACGTGCTCGTGCGTCCCTACAACGGGATGGACCTTACGGTGGCCCTGCTGATTCTCTCCGTGATGATCTGGGGCGGGCTGCAGGGCAGCAGTGGTGAAGCTCCCAAGGTGGAGAGCATGCCGGACTCTGTCTCCGCGGTGGGCCTCTTCTTCAGTGCCGTCATCCTCCTCTTCCTCGCGCTGCTGCTCCTGGGCTACATCACTCTCTATCGCGGTCTGAACCCGGCGGAGATGTTCGGCCTGCGCCAGATGAGCATGGGCAGAGCATTCGGCATCGCCGTGCTGATGATCGTGGTCGTGGTCCTTTGCATGGCCTCGGCCCTGTACGTGATCACCTCCCTCGGACTGAGTTGGAAAGGTCTGGACGACACCCCGCAAGACACGGTCAAGATCTTCAAGAACTCTGGCAGCGTGGTTTCGAAAGTGCTGCTGGGAGTGTTGGCGGTTGTCGTCGCCCCCCTCACGGAGGAAATCTTCTTCCGCGGATTTCTGTACTCGGTGATCAAGCGCTTCACGGATCGCTGGTTCGCTGCAGTGTTCTCCGCACTGGTCTTTGCCGCCGTGCACCAGCATGTGGGCAGCCTGGTCCCCTTGTTCCTGCTCGCCATCGGCTTTGCCCTCGCCTATGAGGCCACCGGCTGCCTCCTCGTGCCGGTGTTTATGCACGCGTTGTTCAATGCGGGAAACCTCCTTGCGCTCACCCTGCAGGGGTGAGCCGCGGGCTGCTGTCCTCGCTCCACATGTCATGACCTCAGAGACGGATCCGCAGCTGGCCACGCTCGCCACCATCGGCGAAGACGAGCTTGTGCGTCGTCTGGTGAAGGGCCTGCCCCAGGGTCCCGACGTCCTTACGGGTCCTGGCGACGATTGCGCCGTCGTACAGCCTCTCTCCAGTGAGTGGAGTCAGCTGCTGAAGACCGACTGCGTGGTGGAGGGGGTGCACTTCCTGCGCGAGGCCCCGCCCGAACAGGTAGGCTGGAAGGCTCTGGCCCGCGTGGTGAGCGACCTCGGGGCCATGGGAGGCGAGCCTATGCACGCGCTCATCACCCTGATCCTGCCCTCGGACCTGACTGTGGCGTGGGTGGAAAGCCTGTACGCTGGCCTGCGGCGGTGCGCTGAAGTCTATGGCGTGAGCCTCGTCGGCGGGGAAACGGCTCGCGGACCCGCTATCATTGTCTCCGTGAGCATGACGGGCCGTGTGCCGGTGGATCGGGTGTTGAAGCGGGACGGGGCAAAAGTTGGCGACCACATTGTGGTGACGGGTCGGCTGGGAGGCTCGCTCGCCGGGCATCACCTCACCTTTCATCCTCGTGTGAAGGAGGCCCAGTGGCTGGCGGCGAATTTCCCCATTCACGCCATGATGGATCTCAGCGACGGCCTGGCAAAAGACCTGCCGCGTATGGCTGGGGCCAGCGGCGTGGAGTTTGCCGTGGATGAGGAGGCGCTGCCGCTCAATCCAGGGTGCAGTGCCACTCAAGGCTGGAGCGACGGCGAAGACTATGAACTGCTCTTTGCCGTGGATCCTCCGACATGGGAGAAAATGAATCTTGCCTGGGCCGCGCAAGTTCCAGGCATCCCCCTCACGAGCATCGGCACCTTCGTGGAGGCGGGGCAGGGGAAGCGACTCTCATCTCATCATGGTGGTTGGGAGCATTTTACTCCTTAATTGCCAATCTAGTTTCTTGAAAAATTGAGCTAGTTTTGCTACAGGTATTCTCATGGTTCACTTGTCCACCGTGTCCGAGACCCTCGTATGGGGCCGGTTTCTTGCGGGAACGCTTCAACGGGGCGATGTGGTGGCGTTGGTAGGGAACCTTGGCGCTGGCAAAACGCACGCGACCAAAGGGATCGTGGCGGGGCTGGGATCTGGCGCACAGGTGAGCAGCCCTACCTTTACTCTGGTGCACGAGTACGATGGCGGCCGCCTGCCCGCCTTCCACTTTGATTTCTACCGCTTGGACACCCCCAAAGATGTGCTGGGTGTCGGCTGGGATGATTATCTCTCCGGTGAAGGCATTGTCATCGTCGAGTGGGCAGACCGTTTCCCGGAGCTGTTGCCGGAAGGTACTCGCTGGTTCCACTTCAAGCTCAAGGAAGACGGTGTCCGCGAGATTCTAGAGAGGTGAGAGGGCAGGAAGATTGGGAAGGATAAAAAAGGCGCAAGGACCTTCATCCCTGCGCCTCCAACCAAAACTCTGACGTCCGACCTCAGGTCTTCTGTCTCCGCGAAGCGGAATCAGTGCGCCAAATACCGCTCAGCCTCCAGCGCCGCCGCACAGCCCTGGCCCGCTGCCGTGATGGCCTGACGGTACACATGATCAGCGACGTCGCCTGCAGCGAAGAGCCCGGGGACATTTGTCTGGGTGCCCTTCGTCTGGACGATGTAGCCGTTCTCATCCAGCGTGACGATGCCGCCGAGGAATTGAGTGTTGGGCACGTGGCCGATCGCCACGAACACGCACTTCAATTCCAGCTCGCTCTCTTCACCCGTGACCAAGTTCTTAATCGTCGCCGCGCGGACTTCGCCTTTTTCATCCGTGAGGTACTCGCTTACCGTGCTGTTCCAGATGGGCTTCACCTTGGGATTGGCGAGCACGCGGTCCGCCATGATCTTGGAGGCGCGCAGCTCTTCGCGGCGGTGGATGAGATACACCGTGCTGGCAAAGCGGGTCAGGAAGCTGGCTTCCTCGGCAGCGGAGTCGCCACCACCGATGACGGCCACAGGCACATTGCGGTAAAAGGCTCCATCGCAGGTGGCACAGCTCGTCAGACCGCGGCCAATGAGAGATTTCTCATTGGGCAGGCCCAGGTGGCGGGGGGAGGCCCCAGTAGCCACGATGACCGTCTTCGCTTGCAACACGCCACCGTCCAGCATGGTCAGGTCGAAGTGCCCCTCGGGCATCTTTTCCACCTTCTCCACCTGGGAGTACTCAATGCGAGCGCCAAACTTCTCAGCCTGCGCCTGCATCTTCATCATCAGATCCGGGCCCAGGATGCCTTCGGGGAAGCCGGGAAAGTTCTCCACTTCTGTGGTGGTGGTGAGCTGACCGCCTGGCTGGCCGCCAGAGAGCAATAGGGGGGTCAGGTTGGCGCGAGCCGTGTAAATGGCTGCCGTATAGCCAGCGCAGCCGGTGCCGATGATGATGACATTTTCCATGGTGTACGAGACGGGATACGATTCTACGTAGCGCGGGGGTGACAGCCTGCAACGGGTTTCGCATCCAGACGGGGCGACTTTGGTTGACGCGCCCGCTGTCGGACGCTCCTGTTTGGCATGGACAAGTCTTTCGCAACGACCGGCTTGCTGGTCTCCCAAGGCCGTTGGGGAATGTTGACCTCGATGGTGCTGGCCGCCGTGGCGGTGTTTCTGTTTCTGTTTTTGCCGGAGGCTACAGCCGCTGTGGATGCCGACGCACCGTACCCAGGGCACTCCCAGCTCTCCCACTTTCCCAAGCCGCTTGATCTTTACTCCCATGGTGAGGGGGCCAGCGCCTGGGCCATGATCAAAGAGCGAGCCTCGCAGCAGCCTTTCAACGTGGCTGCCACCCTCATCTTCGTGCTCGCCGTGGCCCACACCTTTGTGGCCAGCATCTTCCGGGAGTGGTCTCACGATCTTGAAAAGCGGCACCTCAAAAAATATGGATCCGACACTGATCGCGTCTCTTTTTGGGCGGTGACGTTGCACTTTTTTGGTGAGGTGGAAGCCGTCTTCGGCCTCTGGATCGCCGCCATCGGAGGGGCCGCGCTGTGGTTCCACGGATGGACCGATCTCAAGAACTACCTCGGGCATGATGTGAACTTTACCGAGCCGTTGTTCGTGGTTGTGATCATGGCCATCGCAGCCTCCCAGCCAGTGGTGAAGTTCGCGGAGGCCTGCATCGGGCGGGTGGCTGGCCTGGGTAAAAGTACGCCTGCTGCCTGGTGGCTCGCTATTCTCACCATTGGGCCGCTCATGGGCTCGCTCATCACGGAGCCT
>JBGGMQ010000449.1:0-2628 GCA_041287975.1 Verrucomicrobium sp.
TGCCTCTTCGCCCGCTTCGTCATGCGCGGCCCGCAGTTTGAGTGCAATGACCTCCGCCCGAAGGATCGCTACACGGTCCAGATGGAGGCCGTGAACAACGTCATCTTTGACTACCAGCGCAGCGGCTCCCGGTACTCCACCGGAGTGGAGAAAGGTGCGGGCACTGGGAAGGGCAAAAAGTTTGAGTTCCAGTTCCTCAACAACCTCTATGTCACAGCCGGTGCCAAACGTGCCCCGATAGAGGCCTTCACACGCCATGGGTTTGCGCCTGGGATGAAGGCTGCCGTGGTGGGCAATGAGATGGTCACTGGGTCCCGTCAAAAGGTGATCGCCGGGGTCAAACTGCCCGCATTCTCGATCAAAGGGCCGCATTTGAACTGGCCCATGGTGCGCCCCAAGGATGAGGATGCACCCACTTTGGCGGAGGAGCTTGCCCCTTCGGTGGAGCCATCGATTCCCGACAGTGGCAGGGCCATACCCATCCCTGAGAAAGCCGTCACCCGGCGGTTGTTTGCCGCCCCTGTTCCTGTCCGTCCAGAACCGGTGGCGATCTCCTGGCGCAATGTGCTCAATGCCTCTGGGGCAGGGCCCGTCCGTGATGAGGTCGACGCCCGCATCATGCGGGATGTCGAGGAAATGACCTTCCGGGACACGTTGCGGTCCCAGAAGGAAGTGGGCGGGTGGCCTTGAGGGAGACCAAAGATTGGAAACGAAAGACAGAAGACCTGAAGTCAGCGTCGATCAGGAAGGATTGCCGACCGTGTTCTCCACGGCGGCACCGTCTGCCACGCGGCTTTCCATTTTCGCATCCGCGGGTGCTGGAACGGGATTGATCACCGCAGGCATGCGGTTCTCCTCAATTTCGCGCTGCTGGATTTGAATCTGCCTTGCCGCAGGGGAGGAACGCTCGGCATCTGCCATTTTCAGCGTTCGTCCCATCGCCTGCAACATGCGCGTCGGCATCTGGGCGAGGGAACAGCTTGCGAGCACAGAAGCGACAAGGAAGAGGGCTGTGGCCTGGAAAACGGGCTTAATCATGGGCGCTCGTTTTACAATAGTTGAGCCCCAATGGGAAGGGGATTGGGAACAATGACGAAAAGGGGTCGCTTGCCGTGGGTCGTAAGGCGCTCGAAGTGAGGTGCTTGATGCAGCCTCACTTTTCACTGACGCCGAGCCCAAACCACAAACAGCCCTTGAACAATCGACCCCCGTTTGGCGGCTATTTCGCAGCCAAAGCAGCCTCAATGGCTGCCACCAACGCTGCATCGTCAGGCTCTGTCCCGGGCTCAATGCGCTGGAGGGGCTTGCCATCGCGACCAATGAGGAACTTGCCGAAGTTCCATTTCACATTGCCGGGGAAGGCACCCTGGGGGCCGGTCAGTGCGGTGTACAGCGGATGCTGGTTTGGGCCTTTCACATGCACTTTGTCGAACATGGGGAAGGTCACCTTGTAGTTCAGCGAGCAGAACTCCTTGATTTCAGCATTGGATCCAGGCTCCTGGGCACCGAAGTCATTGCAGGGGAAACCCAGCACCACCAGCCCCTTGTCCCCATACTTCTTGTAGAGGTCTTGCAGACCCTGGTACTGGGGGGTGTTGCCGCACTGCGAGGCCACATTCACGATCAGCAGTACTTTGCCTGCATATTGTTTCAGGGAGGTGTCTTTGCCCTCGATGTCCTTGACGGAGATTTCGTAGAGAGCAGGGGCGGTGGCAGCCATCACGGTCGTGGCCGCCAGGAGGGCGGTGATCAAAAGCTTTTTCATGCGGGAACAATCACGGCTGAAACTCGCGGAACTTTCAAGCGCCGAAACGTGCGCCCTCTTGGTCAGGTGGGTGAACCATTGAAAACTTGTAACTGAAACATTCCCTGCCACGCTGGTTGCCGTGGACAGCCCTACCCCAACTCCCGAGCAGACCGTGTCGGCGTATCTCAATGCCATGCGGGAGCAGGCCCAGAAGTTCAAGGCCCTTGCCGACAATGGCAAAATCTCCGGTCTCGCTCAGATGACCCTGCTGATGCAGGAGGCATCCATGGTTGCGGAGGACTACTGGCTGCACCCGGAGCGCAGCTTCGCAGGTGGCAGCGTGGGTTGGGCCCAAGGGGGCGACGGTGTGACCGATGCGGCCACGATTCCGACCTTTACGACGCGGGAGGTTTCAGACACCTGCGCCGATGTCGAAGTGGCCTTGGTCCAGGAAGGGCAGAAGGTGGCGGCTGATGCCTATCGGCTGCAGCTAAAAGACGGTCGCTGGTGGATCGAGGGTCAACTTGCCCGGAAAGCCACCTCTGAGAACCTGTTTGGATAAAAACACCCGGGTGTGGCAGGTTTAGGTAAGGGACTCAGACAAGAGCGACTTCGCCGAGACTGAAATTTGCCCCCTCCGGGTTGCGGTCCTTTTGAGCCTGGACGGCGTTGCTCATCGGTTGTGAATCTCGATTCACGCCCTCTTCGCGCCTTGTCCAGACTCAAAATGCCTCGCAACACACCCAGCGTTTTCTTCCAATCAGGTTCTGAGGCCGCTCCGAAAGGCGGCTAGCGTTCAGAATCTTACCATGGGGCGTGAAAAATCGCTCTCGTGTGAACGAGCGGGCTCCTCGTGTCCGTTGGTGTGCCCCGGCTTTTCT
>JBGGMQ010000450.1:0-7770 GCA_041287975.1 Verrucomicrobium sp.
CACGCACTTGAAGTGGCGCTTCCAGTTTGGCGACGACTTCCTCTATGCGAACACGTGCCCACTCGTACGCCTCTTCTTCAGAGGCGTGATCGGGTACAAACACATTGGCAACAAGCGTGAGCTTGCGGTGCTTGTGATCGAAAATGATCACCGTGTCCACGATCATGAAGACCATGTCCGGCACGCCCAGTTCATCCTTGGGCGGAGGCGGCAGAGTGGGTTCGAAGAAACGCACCATGTCATAGGCGAGATAACCCACGGCACCACCATGGAAGACGGGCGAAGGCGGAGGCGTCGCCGGCTTGAAAACGGCCATGAGCTCCTCAAGCTCCTTCAGAGGATCCCCGCCTGCGGTGTAGGTGCGGGTGGCACCTTTTTCCTCAATGGTAATTTCCTTGCCCCGGGCGGTGAAGACAAGCCGGGGTTCGCTGCCGAGCAGGGAGTAGCGGCCCGAGTGCTGGGTGAGCTCCGCAGACTCCAGCAGGAAGGCGTGCCTGCCGTCGTGAATGCGCTGGAACGCCGACAGAGGCGTCTCGTAGTCCGCCGCGATCTCCACCCAGACCGGCACCAGATTGCCTTGGGAGGCACGGGCCTTGAATGTGGGGAGGTCAGGTTGGAGGAACTGGGTGAGCATATAGGCTGGGTTGGACGCAAAGGGTCTGCACTGTGCACCCGGCTGGGAGGGCGTGCAAGTTTCAGTGGGCAGTGCGTCAGTGCGTCAGTGCGTCTTGGGTTGGAGGGGACGGAGGGTTGACCACAGAGACACAGAGGGAGGAGCCGGAATGAGGAATTGGCAGGGGGGGGCGCTGCTCCATGAAGCTTTGACAGCGTGGCGCGAGGAGACCGACTGGGAGGTCCGGGCGAGATTGGACCTGGAGCCGGGACGGCTCCTCCACACTGGGTCAGGGGTGGGGCGGACTCGGTGCCTTGGATTGGCTAGCGTGACTGAACCGGCGGGACGCCGGTAACACGCACCGGCTGGAAGCCGGTGTCACCCTACTTCACCAAGGCGAAGCGGATGAGGTCTGGGTAAACGCCGATGACGAGGATGGAGGCGACCAAGACGGAGAGGGTCACTTTGGAAAGGAGGCCCAGATGAATCGTGGCGGGGTCGGGGGTCTGGCCCTCTGGCTTGGAGTAGATGGCGAGGATGACCTTGAAGTAGTAGTAGAAGCCTGTGGCAGCACCGATGACGGCGATGGCGAGGTAGGCGTAGTTGCCGCCGAGGACGGTGGCGAAGATCACGAAGAACTTGCCCATGAAACCTGCGGTAAGGGGCAGACCAGCCAAGGAGGCGAGAGCGATGGCAAGCGCCAACCCGAGAACTGGCGAGGAGCGGCCCAGACCTCTGAGGGACGAAATTTCCTCCCCCTGCCCTTTTGCACGCAAGGCGCTCAGAATGAGGAAGCAGACGAAGGTCATGGGCAGATACGTCGCCAGGTAGAAGGCGGCAATCTGGCCGGAGGTGAGGCGGAGACCCGCGGTGTGGGTGCAGGCCAGGGCGATGAGCAGGTAACCGGCATGGGCGATGCTGGAGTAGCCGAGCAGCCGCTTGAAGTTCGTCTGCGGGATGGCGGCAAAGTTGCCGAGAAGGATCGTAGCACCGCCCAGGACGAAAAGAACATTGATGACGGGTCCAGCGATCACGGAATCGCGGACAAGGAAGGTCTCCACCACGCGGGTGAGAACGGCGAAGCCTGCCGCTTTGGAACCGACCGAGAGGAACGCCGTGATGGGGGTCGGGGCACCCTGGTACACGTCAGGAATCCAAATGTGAAACGGAACGGCACCCACCTTGAAACCCAGACCTGCCAGCACCAAGGCGGCAGCGAAGAGGAGCGGGGTGGAATTGCCCTCCCAGTGGGAAAGCTTCTGAGAGATGCCTGCGAGGGAGAGCTCTCCGGTCATGCCATAGAGCCAGGCCATGCCGTAAACGAGCAGGCCCGTGCTGAGCGCACCCAGGATGAGGTATTTGACCCCGGCTTCCAGAGAGGCAGCGCTGCGGCGCATGAAGCCGACCAGCACATAGAAGCTGACGGTGACCAGCTCCAGGGCCACGAAGATGGTGATGAGGTCCTTGGCGGAGGCCATGACCATCATGCCCACGCACACGAAGAGCGGCAGGCTGTAGAACTCGCCCAGTCCAGCTTCCTTGGTCTTTTTCTGGTCGCCCACGAACTGGTTGATGATAGGGGCGTATTCCAGGGAAAGGATGATGGTGCCAAGGGTGGCGATCACTGCGAAGCCTTTGTAGAACAAGGCCTGGGAGTCCACGGCATAGAACTCCGTGAGCATCTGCGGGACATTGTTGCCGAGTCCGCTGACCAGGGCGGCAAGAGCAGCGAGGAGGCCGCCGATCGCCGCGTAGGCGATCAGCTTGCGCGGCACGGTGGCAAAGGACTCCACCAGCAGGAGCACGAGGCCCAACAAGCCGAGACCGAGTTCAAGGGACAACGAAGACATGGCAGTTTACTTCAGACCGGTCGCCGCCAGGGAGACCTGAACAATGTTCAAAAGGATGGCAGGATAGATGCCCACCACCAGCAGGACGGCGGCAAGGACGAACATGGGGACCCGCTGAAGGACAGTGGGATCGCTCATGAAATGGCCGGAGGAAGGCTGGCCAAAGAAGATTTTGCGATAGGCGCGCAGCATGTACACGGCGCTGATGACCACGCCCCAGAGGGACAGAATGGTGGTGATCTGCAGGAAGGTGAAGCCCTCGGTGAGTTTGAAATTCTGGAAGGTGGAAAGGAAGATGAGGATTTCACCAGCGAAGTTGGCGAGACCTGGCAGGCCAATGGAAGCGAAGGCCCCCACCCCGAAGACGAGGCTGAGGAAAGGCGCATTGCCAGCCAGACCACCGAGCTTGTCGAACTCCAGCGTGCCGAGCTGGTTCCGCAGGCGGCCGCAAAGCATGAAGAGCAGGGCAATGGAGATGCCGTGGGCAAACATGAGGAGCACGGCTCCGTTCTGCCCCAGCGGATTACCCGCAGCCAGACCAAGGAAAATGTAGCCCATGTGCATGACGCTGGAGTTGGCCAGCAGACCATCCAGACGACGCTGATGCAGGGTGACGAAGCCCATGACCAGGATGTTCCCCAGCAGCATGAAAAGCAGGGCGTGCTGCACCCAGGTGGCGCTGGCCCCGGTGGGCAGGAGAGGGATCGCGATGCGCAGCAGGCCGTAGAGGCCGAACTTCTTCAGCACCCCGGCGTGCATCATGGCGATGGGGGTAGGAGCACTGGCATAAGCTGGAGCCGCCCAGCTATGGAAGGGGAAGAGACTGACGAGAGTGCCGAAGCCGATCAGCAGCACAAAGAAATTCACTGGAGCCAGATGGGCGTACGGGGCATCCGCAGCGAGCGGCTTGAGCGCCAGCAGATTGAAGGTGAGTATCCCCTTCTCCGGGCTGCAGTACCACACCACTCCCAGCAGACCTGCCAGCAGCACGAGGCTGCCCACGCCGAGGTAGATGGTGATGCGCCAGGCAGCGTCTTTGTTGTCGCCATGCCCATGGAGGGCAATCATGAGGAAGGTCGGGATCAACGCCAGCTCATGGAAGGCGTAGATGAAGAAGATGTCCGTGCAAAGGAAAGCTCCGAGCGCACCGGAAGCGATCAGCAACGTGGAGGTGTAGTAGATTCGCTCCTTGTCCACCGAGCTCCAGACGGCCGCGAAAGTCACCAGGACGGTGAGCAGAGCCAGCGTCAGGCTGAGACCATCTGCACCCACGGCGAACTGAATCTCCGGACTGGTGAGCACCGTGCGTGCGTGGAGGAAGGCCATGGCCCCGTCCACCGCGTGCTGGCCCTGGTATTGCAGGAAGAGCCAGACCACGAGGACCAGATTGAGCAGGGCAGCAGCCAGCGCCGTGACCCGGCCCGGAGCACCGAGCCAGATGACCAAGGCGGCCAGCAGGGGAAGCAGAATGATGATTTCGAGCAGGCTCACAGTCTTGTAGGGAAAGGCTTAGGGCTTGGCAGAGAAGAACATGGCGAGGTAAACCGCCACAACGATGCCCAGACCGAGGACGAAAGTGTATGCCTGGAGGCTGCCGGACTGCAGACTGCGCATCCAGTTGCCGAGACCGCTGGCAAGCGCGGAAGGCAGGCGCACCGTAAGGCCATCCACAAAGATGCGCTCCACGGCGGTGACCAGCCAGGCAAAACGATCCTGGCCGTACTTGATGAGTCCGGCATAGAACTCATCGAAGTAGAACTTGTTGGCGAACAGCGGGATGCTGACGGGATCCTTGTCCACATTCCGGTAGAGCTTGGTGGCGACGAGGAAACCAACGACCACAGCGATGACCGAGCAGATCATCACGATGGTGCCGCCTTCGCCATGATGCCCCTCTGTCGGAGCCATGGCGTTCAGTGGCTGCGTGAAGAAGTAGTAGGCGGAGAAGAGGGAGGGCACCGTGAGGACGACCAGCGGGATCCACATGATGGCCGGGGCCTCATGCGCGTGGTCCGCGTCTTTCGTGCGGGCCTTGCCAAAGAAGGCAACGACCACGAGACGGGTCATGTAGAAGGCGGTCAGCGTAGCGGTAAGCACCGCCATGATGAAGAGGATGAAGCTGCCATGACCGTGGGACGGGAAGGCAGCGGCGAGGATGCCTTCCTTGCTCCAGAAACCGCTGGTGAGAGGCACGCCCATGAGGGCTGCCGTACCGATGACGAAGGTCCAGAAGGTGATGGGGAGCTTCTTCTGCAGACCGCCCATTTTCCAGATGTTCTGCTCATGGTGGCAGGCGTAGATGACGGCACCTGAGCCGAGGAACAGCATCGCCTTGAAGAAGGCGTGCGTGTAGAGGTGGAACATGCCCGCCTTGGGGTCGCCGAGCCCAACCGCCATGACCATGTAGCCAAGCTGAGACAGGGTGGAGTAGGCGAGGATTTTCTTGATATCGTTCTGCTGGGTGGCCATGAGGGCCGCCATGAGAGCCGTGATGCCACCGATCCAGGCAATGACATCGCCGGTGATGTGGGAGGCACCAATGATGAAATAAACACGGACGAGCATGTACACACCCGCCGCCACCATGGTGGCAGCGTGGATGAGGGCGGACACCGGGGTGGGGCCCTCCATGGCGTCCGGCAGCCAGACGTGCAAGGGGGCCTGGGCGCTCTTGCCCATGGCTCCGAGGAACAGCCCCAGACCTGCCAGGACAATGATCCACTCCTGATGCTCAGCGATGTGACGCAGCGCACCGTTTTCCATCGAACCCTGCAACTGCTCAAACGAAACCTGCCCGGTCAGTCCGAAGAGAATCAGGATGCCAGCCATGAAACCGAAGTCCCCCACCCTGTTGGTGAGGAAGGCCTTCTTGGCGGCGTCGGCAGCCTCGGGTTTCTTGAACCAGTGGCCGATGAGCAGGTAGGAACTGATGCCCACGAGCTCCCAGAAGATGAACATCATCACCAAGTTGTCGGCCAGGACGATGCCGTTCATGGAGAACATGAAGAGCGAAAGCGCGCCAAAGTAGCGGGCGCGAGCGTCATCATCCTTCATGTAGCCCATCGAGTAGATGTGCACGAGCATGCCGATGAAGGTGACGATGAAGAGCATGCCGCGGGCCTGCTGGTCCACGATGAAGCCAATGTTCGCCTTGAAGCCTGCGACATCCAGGAAGGTGTACAGGACCATGTTGTCCGGCGCATCCTTCGCCCCCAGGAAGATGAGCGCGCAGCCGAACATGATGACCGCGACGCCGGTGGAGACGATGTGGGCCACGTTCTTGAGCAGGCCATGGAACAGCATGATGACCAGTGCTGAAGCCAGCGGCAGCAGCAGCACGGTTCCTGTCAGTGAGATGGGATCCATCGTGGCGAATTAAGAAAGAATGATGCCGGGTTAGCCCTTGAGTTTTGCCACCGCAGTGATGTCCACGCTCTGGCGGGCGCGGAAGAGCGCCACAATGATGGCGAGACCGACGGCCACCTCGGCAGCGGCCACAGTGATGGTGAAGAAAACGAGTGCCTGCGCGTTGTAGTCCGGCAGACCATCCACCAGGCGGAAACGGGAGAAGGCCACTAGGGTAAGGTTGGCCGCGCTCAGCATCATCTCCAGGCACATGTAGATGGTGAGGATGTTGCGGCGCACCACCACGCCCACGAGGCCGATGGAAAACAGCAGGCCGCTGACGAGGAGGTAGTGGTTCAGGGTGACCATGGCAGGAAAGGCATTCAGTACAGATCAATCACTTCAGTGGACCAAGGCGGTCCGCTTGCGGCACTCACTTCAGTTCACTTCGCGCTTGCTCAGGATGACCACACCAATGGTCCCCACGAGTAGAAGCGCACCCATCAACTGGATCTGGAAAGGGTAGCGTTGGAAAAGGGCCAAGCCGACGAGCTTTGTGTCCGGCAGGGACTTCTGCTCCAGGTCGTTCTTGATGGTGGGCAGCTTCTGCTTGCTGGCCGCCTCCTCGAAATGGATCGGCACATCGCCAATGGTCTTCTTGCCTGCCTCGTAGTCACCCAGAACCATGCCGAGCTGTACGATGAAGATGATGGCCAGAGCAGAACCTCCCACGACGGAGGCGATGTTCACTTTCTTGATCTCCTCCGCCTTGATGTCGAGGAGCATGATGATGAAGAGGAAAAGCACCATCACCGCACCGGCGTACACCAGGATCTGGATGATGCCGATGAAATAAGCGTCCAGGCTGATGAAGAGCGCGGCCAGACCCACGAAGCTCATCACCAGGGAGAGGGCGCTTGCGACCGGGTTCCGCAACACCACGACCAGCAGGCCAAAGACCAGGGTGAGCGCAGCGAAGATGTAGAACAGAACGGCGGGCATGAGAGGCTGGCGGAGAGAGATGCGTTACGGAAGAGAGCGGACGCTGGAGGAAGGCGGAAGGTGGGAGTCGGGCGCCCGGGGAGTTTCCGTGATGGAGTCGTTACGTTATTTCAGGTCGTTCCACTTGTTGACGAGGCCTTCACGCACCCCGCCGATTTTGTAGAGCTTGGCCTTGTCGTGCACCATTTCCGCACGAGTCACGCCAGTGATCGCATAATCCTTGCGCAGGAAGATGGCCTGCTCAGGGCAGACTTCCTCACACATGCCGCAATAGATGCAGCGGATCATGTCGATGTCGAAAAGCTTGGGCCGCTTCTCCACCTTGGCCCATGGGTCGGTGGAGGGAATCTCCTCCGGCACGATGGTGATGGCGCGAGGCGGGCAGATGAACTCGCAGAGCTGGCAGCTGACGCAACGCTCACGACCGTGCTCGTCCGTGACGAGGGCGGGGGCACCGCGATAGTGGTCAGGAAGCTGGGAATCCCACTTCTCCTCCGGGTACTGCATCGTCACCTTCTTCTGGCCGCGCAGGATCTTGATCGCATGCCCGAGAGTGATGCGCAGTCCGTTATAGAGAGTGGAGATGAACCACTTCTCGTGCCATTTCAGTTTGGGGCGTTGAACAACAATCGTGGCCATGGCGTAGAGCAGTCTAATCAGCCGGGGAACCACGCGATGAGCGCGGCAGTCAGAATCACGTTGGCGAGCGCGAGCTCAAAGAAGACCAGCCAGCCGAGCTTCATGAGCTGGTCATAACGGAAACGGGGCAGCGTCCAGCGGACCCAGATGAAGAAGATGATGAAGACCACGACCTTGCCCAGGAAGCAACCGATGTGGAGCAAGCCCAGCCACCAGGGTGTGGCACCGGCGTGGAAATCAAGGCCCAGCCACGGGGCAAACGGAATACTCCAGCCACCCAGGAACAAGGTGACCGCAAGACCCGAACCCACAATCATGGCG
>JBGGMQ010000451.1:0-2749 GCA_041287975.1 Verrucomicrobium sp.
ACCATGACCGCCACCGACTACACCCCTGAAATTCAATCCGGCATCACCACTGAGGAGGAACTGCAAGTCCTGGGCGAGCAGGTCGCGGAAGCCTCCCGCTGGATCCCCCTCATCATGGATGAGATCGGCAAGGTCGTCGTCAGGCAGAAATACATCGTCGAGCGCCTGCTCATCGGCCTGCTCTCCGACGGCCACGTGCTGCTGGAGGGCGTGCCAGGCCTGGCGAAGACCACGGTCATCAAGGCGCTGGCCAGCAGCATTCAGGGAGCCTTCCGCCGCATCCAGTTCACGCCGGACCTCCTGCCCTCGGACATCGTCGGAACGCTCATCTTCAATCCCCAGTCCCAGCAGTACACCACGCGGAAGGGGCCGATCTTCGCCAACCTCATCCTCGCCGATGAAATCAACCGCGCGCCCGCCAAAGTGCAGAGCGCCCTGCTCGAAGCCATGCAGGAGCATCAGGTGACCCTGGGGGATGAGACCCACCCCCTGCCAGAGCCCTTCCTCGTGCTGGCCACGCAGAATCCCGTGGAGCAGGAGGGCACCTACCCGCTGCCTGAGGCCCAGGTGGACCGCTTCATGCTGAAGGTGGAGGTGGATTACGGCACCCTGGAGGACGAGACCCGCATCCTGGAGATCATGGGCACCACCGGGCCCAAGCCCACCGTCTCCCCCGTGGTGGATCTGGAAACCATTGTGCAGCTCCGCGCGCTCGCGAACCGTGTTTACCTCGATCCCAAGATCAAGAACTACATCGTCCGCCTGGTGCTGGCGACGCGGGATGCGAAGGCGCTGGACCCCAAGCTGGAGGGCCTCATCCGCTACGGAGCCTCCCCCCGCGCCACCATCAATCTCACGCTCGCCTCCCGCGCCCACGCCTTCATCCAGGGCCGCGCCTACGTCACCCCGCTGGATGTCCGCAGCGTGGCCATGGACGTGCTGCGCCACCGCATCCTCCGCACCTATGAGGCCGAGGCCGAGGAGGTCACCAGCGCCCAGCTTGTGAACTGGATCCTGGAGAAAGTCCAGGTCCCCTGAGCCACCGCCCCCTCCCGCCAGACCGTCCGCTCAGTTGCTTCCTCATACCCTTCCATGATTCCCCGGGAATACCTTCGCAAGATCCGGCAGATCGAGGTGCGCACCAACCGTCTCGCCCAGGAGATGCTGGCCGGTGCCTACCACTCCGCCTTCAAAGGGCGCGGCATGGACTTCGAGGAGGTGCGTGAGTACCAGATCGGCGATGACGTGCGCACCATCGACTGGAATGTCTCCGCACGCACCGGCGTCACCCACATCAAGAAATACCGCGAGGAGCGGGAACTCACTATCGTCATCCTCGTGGATGTCAGCGCCTCCGGCATCATCGGCACCGGCGTGCAGTCGAAGCGGGATCTCGCCGCCGAGATCGCCTCGGTGCTGGCCTTCAGCGCCATGCGCAACAGTGACCGCGTGGGCCTCGGCCTCTTCACCGATGAGGTGGAGCAGTTCGTCCCCGCGCGGAAGGGGCGGGCTCACGTCTTCCGCCTCATCCACGAGATCCTCTTCTATGAGCCCGAGGGCACCCGCACCTCCTGCCAGCAGGCGCTCCACTTTGTGAATCACGTCTTCCCACGTCGCGCCATCGTCTTCCTCATCTCAGACTTCATTGACAAAGGGTACGAGAAGGCGCTGAAGATCACCAACCAGCGGCACGACGTCATCGCCGTGCAGATCTCAGATCCCAGTGAGACCCAGCTGCCTGATGCCGGCTGGGTGAACATGGAGGACGCCGAGACCGGTGAGGTTATTGAAGTCAACACCAGCGATCCCCGGGTGAAATCCAGGTATCGCGAGATGGCGCTGGCCCAGCAGGATGCGCGACGCCGCATGCTCCAGCGCGCCGGGCTCGATCTCATCGAGGCCGCCACCGACCAGCCGTATCTCACTGAACTGCAGAACTTCTTTGAGCGCCGCATCCTGGCCCGCAGCTCTTACGCCTGATTTGATTTGACCCCACCTCCATGAAAGACACCGGCCCAGACATCATCGAAGACGTGACCCTCATGCTCCCGCCGGAGCCCTGGGCCTGGGTCTGGCCGACCCTCGGCGTCGCCCTGGCTGTGCTGGTCCTCGGAGGCATCCTCTGGCGGCTCCACCGGGCGAGGAAACTTCCCTTCCAGAACCCCCCAGCGCCGCCGGAGGTCACCGCCCGGCAGCGGCTCGCCGCCATCCGCCACCTCATTGCCGAAGGCCGGCACCAGGAGTTTGTCGTGGAAGTTTCCGCGATCCTGCGGGACTACATTGAGGCCCGCTTCGGTCTGAAGGCCCCCCGGCTCTCCACTGAGGAGTTCCTCTTTGAGGCGGAGCGCGGTTCCCATCTGGACGCCCGCTGGCGCGAAAGCCTGGCGGGGTTTCTGCAGCAGTGCGATCAGGTGAAGTTCGCCCTCGCTCATCTGCAACCCCCGCGCATGGAGGTGCTGCACACCACGGCGGAGACCTTCATTGACGACACCGCCAGCCGTCCCGCGGCCCCGGCCCCGGCTTCATCGCGGAAACAACCTGCCCCCCCCGCCGCTGCATGCCTGTGACCACGTTCAGCTTTGGCCAGCCCTGGTGGCTGCTGCTCCTCCCCCTGCTCGGCTACTGGGCCTGGCGGCTGGGACGTCCCGGCCTCAGCGCCGCGTTGACGCACTCCTCCACCAGCATCCTGGCGACTCTGGGCCGGCCCAAGGCGGCCCAGCCGGGGAAGTTCCTCTACCTCACGCGCCTG
>JBGGMQ010000452.1:0-3192 GCA_041287975.1 Verrucomicrobium sp.
GTCATAGTCGGCCCAGGCGACGAACTCGGCGGAGCCTTCGATGAGCCAGGTGGGCAGCTTGCCCAGCCACTGGTTCATCATCTGGTGCGTTATTTCATGAATCAAGGTGTGCTGGTCCTGGTCGGCATAGTCCAGGGAGACACGGCTGCCGACCATCTTCACGCCCAGACTGGAGAGGGGGACGAGGATGCTCTTCTTGCCGGACATGTAGATGCCGGCAGACCCGGTGATGCCGCCGGCGGCGTTGTAGGCGGACTTCTCCGTGAAGAGGCGGGCGGTAAAGATGGTCTTGAGCTTCTCCGGCGTGGGCTCGATGCCGAGAGGAAGCTTGCAGTTCACGAGATAGGTCGCCTCAAAAATGCGGCCAAACTCGCGCACGACGTTGGCGCCCAGCTTTGAGTCGCAGACGAACTCGTAGTTCGGCGAACGGTAGATGAAGGACTTGGTCTCGGCATTTTACTCCACCACCGTGACCTCAGGGGTGCCATCGACCGCGACCACTCGGGGCCAGGTGGCATCGGCCATGGGGCGCACATTGGCTGCGGCCGAGCCGGACGTGCCTGCGCCGGTGGAGGTGGAAGATGCAGCTGCGGTGCCAGTCGTGCTGGCCATGGAGGTCGGAGGAGGGGCGCTCTTCGTCGTGGCCAGGGTGGCATCTGCCAGGCCGGGGCTGATGCGGTGCAGCTGACCTTCTTTTTTGAGGCGGAAGGACTGCAGCTCGATCTTCGAACCCAAGGCGGGTCCGAGGGCGTAGCGGGTGTCCAGGCCCTTGTTGTTCTGCGTAGTTTCATGGAACGGCTTGCCGTCCACCGTGATGGCCAGGCTGTTGTCCAGGACTTTGATGCCGATGGTCTGCACGACTCCAGCCTTGAGACCCTTGTTGTTCACGGGTGTGGGCTTGTTGTCTTCAAACCCGTGCACCCGGAGCTGGCCCGCCTGCAGCTCCCAGTTGAAGATGAGCTTCCCATTGCCGAAGTAGTAGCGGAGGTTGTTGACGTCTGGGATCACGCGCATCTCCACCTCATAAGGGGCGTGCACCGTGTCCTGGGAAGCAAGGCGGGGGCCGTCCTCCCGGGGTGTGGCACTCATGAACAGGCCCGTGGGGCGGCGCTCCAGGGGGTTGTTGCCCTTCCAGATGAACTGGTCGCGGACTTCCCGCCATTGATTCCCGGAGGCCCAAGGGATGGATCCGGCGGAGAGAGCACGGGCATCTTGGTCTGCCTCCGTGAGAGCGTCGTCCACCAGTTTCACGTCGGCAGGTTTGGCAAAGCCGGCGGTGAGGTGTTTTTTGAGATCCTGCAGAGCCGCCACGTGCTGGGTGAGTTCGGCGCTCAGGCCAGGGGTGATTGCCTTGGCCCGCTGGGTGGTCTGCTGGGCCATGATGTTGCGCAGGTTCTCGATCTCCGGTCGTTTGGAGGGCGCGATGGGCTCCATGGCATACAGCGACGCCAGCGCGGCATCCGTGGCCTCCAGCAGGGCCGTCTCGTTGGCCGTTTGAGCCTGCTGACGGATGCGCTGGAGCGCGGAGGTGAGCTTCTCCCGCAGGTCATCCATAGGCTGGAGAGCTGGCAGTACCTTGGCTGCGAAGGTGTTTTTCAGCGTGACCAGATCAGGGGCGGTGGCAGTCTGTTGCGCCAACGCAGTGTGGGGTAAGAGCGTGGACGCGAACGCGAAAAGGAGCAGGCCGGAGGCGGCAGCCGCGGAGAGGAAGGGTGAGAGTTTCATCCGGGGGGTGATGTTAGCGGATGCCGTGGAAAAAGGGCAAGAGAAATGTGGGAGAGGGGGAGGGCGCTGAGAAGTGCCGGCATTCGATGGACGGGCAGTTCATTTCTTCATACAAAGGGCACGAAGGCACAAAGATTGCCGGAACCCACCTGGAGAGCTTCCGCCAAACAGACCGAAGCTTCTTCGTGTCTTTGTGTCTTCGTGTGAGGAAAATGCATGTTCCGGCGGCGTCGCGATGTTGCAGGTTCGGAAGCTGGGAAGCTGTTCGGCGTACAAACTTTATGCAGGAACTTTTTTACTTTTTGCCCTTGCGCGGTTTGGCGTTCGTGCGATAGGTGATTATCACCAGCGGGTGAGGAAGAAATGGAAGCCAGAGCAGTCCTGGAGTTATAGGAACCAATATGGGCCCTCCCCAGAGATTTGTGACGCTTCCGGTGCCCAGTGCAACCCTTGGAATAGAACACACCATCCCTATGAAAACGAACCACCAAGCCCCTCAAACGAACACGAACGGCAGCGCCAGTCACGCGGCTGCGGAATCCTGCAGCAAATCGGCACGCGAAAGTGATGCGTCGGCCCTCGGCCTGACATCGGTGCCGCTGCCTGACCATGTGTCCGGGCCGTACATGATCCCGCAGCGGGAGGGGATCGAGGTGTATCCGAATGAGGATGACCAGATCATCGTGCGCTCCATCGGTCGCGGTTTCGCGGATGACGAGGAGCAGTTTGTCATGCTGGAGGTGGAGGACGTGGAACGCGTCGTCGGCTATCTGCGCGGCGTGGCCGAGGCGATCTCGGTGAGACGGTAGGCCGGTGAGTCCGTGAAGCTTTGGTTCCGTGAACCTGTCCATTTTTGAATTTCTGCGGGTGAGGCCGCAGATGGGGCCACAGTGCATGGCCAAGGGTGAGAACAAAGAAGCCCATGATAACCTGAGACGACGGCTGCGCATGTGGGTGCGTGCCGCGATGGGCGAGTAGAGCAGGATAAAGCAAGGGAAACGGAGCCGCTTTGGTTCGAGGACTTAATAAGTCCCTGGCCGGGGCGGCTCTTTTTTTGCGGCTATGGCCTACTTCGAATTGTTCTTCTCAAAACCTTTTGATACCGGACTTTCATCCGTTGGGGCTTCCCTGGGAGCTTTTTCTCCCGCCAATTCGCCCCACGCCGTCTTAGCAGCCTCGTGCCATCGCTCGAAGGGGGACCCAATCAAGCATGGCCTGCACGCCCACAGCTTTGGGAGCACGCTTCATATCGTAGGCCAGCGCACTCAGAGACACTTCTGGGTTCACCGCTTCAGAGTTTTTTTCATGCACTTGTCTTTCAGAGGGCAGACCCGGCATGCAGTGAGGTGATTGAACACTTGATTGGGCTTGCCGCAACCAGAGCTAGGCTCCCACCCTGCAGGCTCTGATTGCCAGGGCGGCACCTGGACCTCAGGCGCGCGGGCGACGAAGATGGTGAAGGACATC
>JBGGMQ010000453.1:0-3143 GCA_041287975.1 Verrucomicrobium sp.
GGCTCATTGATGGTGACATTCTTCACGCCGGTGCATTTGCTTTCGCCTTCGAAGCCCACGATCCGGTCCACGAGCAGGAACGGGTAACGGTGGGGGAGGATTTTCATCACCTCATTGATGTTCAGCACGGCCTCGCCCGAGGGGATGTGAATTGGCACCGGCACCATGGCGCGCATCTCGTTGTAGGTGCGCAGCAGTTCACGGGCGAGTTCCGTGTTTGGGCCGTGACCAGGGCGGACGGCAATGACGTGGCCTTTGATGCGGCGTCCAAAAAGAGTGAGGTCGCCAACGAGGTCCAGAATTTTGTGCCGGACAAATTCCTCCTTGAAGCGCAGGGGGTGCTTGCTGAGAGCGGTATCGCCACGAATGACGACGGCGCTCTCCAGTGTGCCGCCCTTGATCAGCCCCTTCTGCATCAGATGCGCGATGTCTTCGTAAAAGACAAAAGTGCGGGCAGCGGCGATCTCTTTTTCGTAAGTCTCAGGATTGATCTCGGTCGAGTAGAACTGGGTGGTACGGCCCTCGGGCCCTACGTGCGTGCAGGAGATGCGGAACTTCTTGTCTGGAACGATGGTGAGCAGGCTGCCGTCGCGGGATTCCATGTGCAGCGGCTCGCGGACTTCGAACACCCGGCGCAGTTCCGTCTGCTCCTGCAGCCCCGCTTTTTTGATGAGCTCGACAAAGGGGAGCGCGCTGCCGTCGGCAATCGGAGGCTCGTTGGCGTCCATCTCGACAATGGCATTGTCCACGCCCATGCCGGTGAGAGCACTCAGGACATGCTCCACAGTGTGCACATTCACACCGCCTTCGGCGATTGTGGTGGCCCGCTCCACTTTCTGCACTTTCTCAACGGAAGCGGAAATGAACGGCTTGTCCTCCAGATCGACCCGTCGGAATTTGATGCCAAAATCCGCAGGGGCGGGTTGCAGGGTCAGTGTAACCTTCTCTCCGGTGTGCAGGGAGGTGCCTTCAAGAGAGGCGGCTTTGGCGAGCGTATGTTGACGATCTGGCATGGAACGCGGGAGTTAGCCGCGCCATGCCGGGAGGTCAAGCCTTGAGAGAAATTCGCGATCAATCGTGCTTGAGTGCCGCTCTGCCTTCTCGGTACCCCTTCTGGTAGCCACGGGAGAAGCTGCTCTCCGTTTCGAGGTTGTAGGACTCGCGGTGGCGCTGATACAGAGGTGGTACACCATTCTCGCTGTCCGACCGTCCGGCTTCGTACCCGTGGTTTTGTGCTGCGTCCCGATCCACCTCAGTGGCATCGGCTTGGTCATTGCCTGCCTCGTAGCCCAGATCGTAGCCCTTTTCGAACGCCTTTTCGGTGAGCTGGTTGTAGTCGTAGTAGTACCGCTCAGAATCGTCGTCGCGTCTCCGCTTGCCGTCCTGAAAGCCGAGATGGTAGCCTTTGCGGTACGCCGATTCTTTTTCTCCGGAGTACGCGTCGCTCCCAGGAGCGGCAGGGGGCTTAGAGGCGCAACTGGCCAGAAGGGCAAGGGTGGTGGCAAGGAGCAGCAGGGAAAGCGACTTCATAGGAATGGGTAAAGTGTCATCCAGGAGCGCCGGTTGATAGGAGTTCCTGGCTAAGGAATATCTTCAGATTCGATCCGCCAGCAACAAAGGGGTTTCACAACCAGGGGCCTTGCGATTCACTGGGCAAATGCAAGGAGTCTCCTACTTCAACAATCTCGATTCCCAGTTGATCCAGGCATGGGCCAAGCTGGCAGGCCTTGGTTGACCCCCCAGCAGGTCAGATGCTGATTGCACAATGAGCAAGAACCTTTTGTCAGGAGCCCGGAGAGGCTCCGCCGCCCATTGGGCCTGGCGGCTGGTGGGGCTTTTGGCCGCCGTGGCATGCCTTCTCTATGGCACTTTTGCGGGGCGCCCTCCCGAGGCGGATCAGCCGATGCGGGTTGCGATCGGTGTATGGCCGGGCTCAGACACGCTGGTCTACGCCAGGGAAACGGGCAGCCTTCCTCGTGACGATGTGCAACTCATGGAGATGGCTTGGTCGTCTGCGACCAAGGTCGCATTTGTCAATCGCGTGGTGGATGCTGCGGTCATCTCGCTGGATGAAGTGCTGCGGCTGCTGGAGAGCGGGGATGATCTTAGAGTCGTGATGGTGCTTGGTTTTTCCCGAGGAGGGGATGCCGTGCTGGCACGTCCCCCGATAGCCTCCGTCAAAGAGCTTCGTGGGCGCAAGGTGGGGGTGGAGAGCAACTCGGTGGGGGCGTATGTTCTTGCGGGAGCCTTGGCCGGGGAGAACCTCACTCTGCGTGACCTTGAGGTCCTGCCCCTCAATCTTGCAGAGATGCAAAATGCCTATGATGTCGGTGAGGTGGATGCCGTGGTCGTGGGTGAACCTTGGGGCACGCGGATCCGAAGCTTGGGGGCTCAACCCATATTCGATAGTAACCAGCTCTCGAATCAGGTGTGTCGTGTGCTGGTCGTTCGACCCGAAATCCTCAAAAAGATGAGGCAAAAGGTGGACAAGGTTGTTCAGGCCCACCTCCGATCCCGCAACTACCTTCACACCGGCGCAGACCCTTTGGTGGTGGATGCCATTTCTCGTCGATCTGGCATCTCACGGGCAGAACTGACCCGGGCGTTCGATCAAATCGCCATGCCGGATCTGGAGGAAAATCGGCGTCTGCTCGGAGGGGCCTCTCCGAAACTCCGTCAGATCGCCTCTGAGGTTGCGACCCAAATGGTTCGAGAAGGTCTGCTCAATGGCATCCCAGCCAGGAAAGACTGGATCTCGGATGAATTTCTGGAGGAACTGCCATGAAACGCCTCCTTTCCCTGCATCTGCTGGTACCCGCCGCCGTGGCTTGTTTTGGCATGGCCCTCATTCTCGTGGGCTTTTTGCGGAACAAGCAGCAGCTGTCTGAGCGGCTGCAAAAGGATCTGTGGGACCAGGCCTACCGCGAAGGTACCCGTCTCTCCCATATCGCCCAACACCTCCTGCGCAAGGGGCTCGTGCCCGCCGCTGATCTGGAGATGAGCTATGTGGCGCTCGCACCCCACCTCACCCTTGGTGTTATTTGCGACGGTGCCAATGTCGTGCGACACGCCAGCCAGATTCAGTGGAAAGGCGTCGCGCTGGGCAACACTCCTTTGGCGGACACTGGCGATCAACTCAGGGA
>JBGGMQ010000454.1:0-3579 GCA_041287975.1 Verrucomicrobium sp.
TTGCTCACCAGGTGCACGCCATCGATGCGCATGGCCTTGTCGACGGCTTTGCACATGTCATAAATCGTAAGCAGGGCCACCGACACTGCGGTGAGGGCCTCCATCTCGACGCCGGTCGGGCCGGTGGTGCGGGCCAGGGCAGTGGCGGTGATGCCGTCATCCGTGATGGCAAAATCGACTCCCACTTTGGTCAGGGCGAGTTGGTGGCAAAGAGGAATGAGATGCTGGGTCTGCTTCGCAGCCTGTATGCCAGCGATGCGCGCCACGGCGAGGACATCGCCTTTTTGAATCTGATTGTCCCGCACCAGGCTCAGTGTCGCGGGCTGCAGCTGAATGCGCCCTGCGGCAATGGCCTCCCGTCGGGACTGGGCCTTGGCAGAGATGTCGACCATGCTGGCCTCGCCTTGTTCGTTGAGGTGTGTGAGAGACATCTCAGCAAGTTTTCAGTTTCAAGTTTGAAGTTTTCAGCGTCTGAGCTGATCCCCAATTTTAAGCGTGGACGAGGGAGGATGGGAGCTTGGCCTGGCCAAAGGCGCGACCGGACTTCTGGAGTTCCTGCACGGCTTCCATGATCAGGTCGCGGTCCATTTCATGAACCTCGATCTTGCGACCGATCTCGGGCACGAGGGTGATGGTCAGTTCACCGCCAAGGTGCTCACGGAATTCCTCAAGGCCGGCCAGGATGACAAACTCACCGCTGGGAGTGAGTTCCAGGAGGTGCGAGGAAAAGGTGGCAAAGCCCACTTCCTCAATGAAGTCAATGATCCGCTCTGCCGTGAGGGCATTGAGGATGCCCGCCTTCACGGAATAGAGCAGATCCACGGCCATGCCGATGGCGACGGCTTCGCCGTGCTCGATCTGGAAGTTCGACACCTGCTCCAGCTTGTGTGCGACCCAGTGACCGAAGTCCAGGGGCCGGGCGGAACCGCGCTCAAAGGGATCCCCGCTGGTGGAGATGTGCTCCACATGCTGGGCAGCACTGGAGCGGACAGCCTCCTCGACCACTTCACGGTCCAGACGGGCTAGCAGGGTGGCGTTGGACTCCAGCCAGCCGTAAAAAGAGGCATCCCGGATCAGGGCCACCTTGATGGCCTCGATCAGGCCGCAACGCTTTTGCCGGGCAGGCAGCGAGTCCAGGAAAGCAAAGTCATTGACGATGGCATAGGGCACGGCAAAGGAGCCAACCCAGTTCTTCTTCCCGAAGAAATTGACGCCGTTCTTCACACCCACGCCACCGTCGCCCTGGCTGAGCGTGGTGGTGGGAAAGCGCACGTGCCGGATGCCACGGTGTGCTGTCGCCGCGGCAAAACAAACGAGGTCCAGTGCAGCTCCGCCGCCAATGACGAACACCTGGGAGTGACGGTCGATTCCGGCATCATTGATCTGTTGCCAGCACTCCTGCACAAGGCCGAAGTCATTCTTGCAGGGCTCTCCGCCGGGGATGATGACGCTGGGCGCGGCCAAGGTGAAGGCATCTGCATGGGCCGCCGCGTAATCTTCCAGATCCGTCAGCAGCCTCGGATTGGCCTGGGCGACGTGACTGTCGATGAAGGCGAGCGCTTTGGTCGGGCGGCCATCACCCTCCCCTTCCCTGGCGGCCAGCACCAACTGGCGCAGGGTTTTGTTCTCCACATCAAACGCGTGCCGTGTAAACAGCACACGCTGGGTGTACTCCACGTGGAAACGTTTCTCTAGCATCTAGGCGGGTCTTTCTGGGTCGGGAAATGAAGGGTGGACATCTACGCTCAGGTCGCAGCGATCTTTCTTTGCCAGAGAAGGAGAAGCGGAAAGCAAAGAATGAAAACCGGGGCCAGCAGCGGCGCAGTGAGACTCACCGCAAGCGCATCTACTAATACGACGCCCGCGAGCAAAAGGCCGACAGCCCGCCCAATATTGGACGGAGGCGGGCTGCGCATAAGGCGCAGAGCCCGAACGACGCAGGCGATCACTGGAAGAGCCACACCCAAAACCATAACTGCGGCCGGGAAGGGTTTATGGAAATAGGAGTTTCCGGACTCGTAGTGGCCGAAAAACAACATGGCGATGGCCACCAGCACGGGAAGCGACAGCCCGAACAGGCCCACCACCTTCTGCCAGCCGCCGGGACCCGAACCTTGCACCGGCCGGGATTCATGACGGGCCATGAGGGTGACGCCGACAATGTATCCGCCGAGTGCCACAGCGCGCAAAATGACGCGCCAGTCCCCCACGGGATCCAGTCCGCCCGTCACCGCAGAGGCGGCCGAAAGCACGAGCATCGTCCGGCAACTTCCCATGACGAAGACGGAGCCTGCCCAGGGTTTATGGTAGAAATCATACACCAGGATGACCAAAGCCAGCCCCCCCACGAGCCAGGGGCAGGCACCCGCGCCGTGAACAAAACTGAGAGCCCCGGCGACCATGAAGGCGAGGCTCACCGCCCAAACGGCTCCGGCAGAGACTCGACCCGAGGGGATCGGCCGCTCCTTCCGGTGCTGCCGGTCATAGCTCACATCCGCCGCATCATTCAGCATCATCCCACCAGTGTAGAGGAGGGATCCCCCCAGCAGCAGCCAGAGAAGGGACACCCAGTTCCCCTGCCCTCCGGCCAACAGCCAGCCCGCCAGGACGTTGGTCCAGGCAGTAGGCAGATTGGAGATTCGGGCGAGTTCCAGCCAGGGGCGGACGGCTTTCATGAGAGGGCAAAAACAGCGGGCACGGTCCCAAAAAAGGGAACCCGCACCTTGGGAAGCACCCGGCCCGGCGTCAAGAGCGCGAAAATCCTATGTCACATTAGCGCTTCTCCATACATCCCAAAAGTGTCAGTTGCCCGAATCATAATCCAGTTGATCTATACCACCCTATGACAGCCTCTCCTCCTCCCGCATATCCCGGAAACGCCGCTCCCAAAAGCAGTGGCAAAAAATGGGTCCTTTTTGGCTGCGGCGGTTGCCTCGGCCTGATCGTCCTCGGCGTCATCGGCGTTGTCGCCTTTGTCTTCGTGGTTCTCGGAGCCATCAAGAAGACCGACGCCTACGCGATCGCTCTTAAGAAAACAACCGACTCCCCCCAGGTCCAGGAAGCCCTCGGCACCCCCATCACCGAGTCCTTCTTCTCGCCTATGGGCGCTGTGAACATCAACAACGGCGTCAGCACTGCTGACCTGGCTCTTACCCTGCAGGGACCTAAAGGCACCGCCGCTACCGTTGCCAAGGCCACCAAACATGAAGGCGCCGAATGGCAGTTCTCCGTCCTCACCGTGACGGTGATCAATGGACCGACCATTGACCTGCTCTCCGAAAACCTGCCCGCTCCTGCACCGGACACGACCACTCAGGAACCCGCCCCGGCTCCCGCTCCTTCAGTTTCCCAGTAGTCTGCTGGAACGTCTCTGATAGCATCAAGAAGCCCTCGTCGGAAACTCCGGCGAGGGCTTTTTTGTGCCATCCAATTCAGATTAACCACAGAGGCACAGAGGACACAGAGATTGATTTTTTTAGACAGAATTGACGGAATTCACAGAATTAGAATGAGGATTCCCCACTCTCGTATTCTTCTTTGCTCTCTGGTTTTACCAAAAACTAAAAGAAAAAAAAAGCC
>JBGGMQ010000455.1:0-2530 GCA_041287975.1 Verrucomicrobium sp.
GGCTCAAGATGGCAAGTGATATCGGCCTTGCTGAATCCTTGATTGTTCCGGGTGACATGAATCTGGGCGAGACCCTTCACAATCTGTCTTCCAATCCGTTTACGATCTACCATCTTTTCCTGGCGGTTTGAGTTGCTGACAAAAAGAGCTGGCGGAAACGACTGCAAAGAGGACCTTGCTGGTGAAGCGGCAGCAAAACCGCATCCTTCTGGTGCCCTTCAGGCCCGAATACTCCTCTGCCACGAGCTTCAAGAGTTTGCCAGCGCCCGTGATACGCCCGCAACGCAACTACTGCGGAGGCATGCCCTTCATATGGAAGACGCCCCACTGCTCCCGTCGGAATCGGCAAAGTCGTGTTGATACATGAACCCATCATCCTCCGGCTTCCCAACGCGTTGAGACCCCGGCGCTCAGGCTCCTTCACGACCAGACCAGTCCCTGATCAGCACACGGAAGCTTTCTGGCGAAAGGCTATTGAGGGCGGTTCAGCCTGGCATTTTGCACGCGAAGTTCGGCGAGCGAGCGCTCCAGGTCGAGGAGCCGCTGGTCATGGTTGCTCACGGCGACGACCACGGCCTCATCGAACGGCTTGCGTTGTTTCTCCAGGCGCAGCAGCATCTTTTGCAGAATTTTCCGAGGCCCCTGGAAGAAAAGAGAGCCGAACGAGGGGACGGTCTTGGCCACATCGAAGGAACGCTTCAGATGCTTTTGCAACGTCTTCACATGGGAGGACAATTTTGCGGAATGCATGGCGGAAAGAGGCAGGCTTCTTCCGGCATGAGGATGGAGAGAGCGAAGTTCGCGGAGGCGAATCTCTACTGCCGCGGCGCAGCGTTCGCGGTTGAAACGTTCGGCGAGGTCTGCGGCGGCACGGCGTCCCTTTTCCGCAGCCTCTTCAGGGTGGTTGTAGACCTGTCGCATCAGCTCTGCGGCGTGGGTGATGCTGGGTTCCGCCCAAACAGCCTTTGCGGGGTAGGGGGCTGAACCCGGGCCGACGGGAACCTTGTCGTACCGGCAGAGGAAACTGTTGCCCTCATTCATGAAGTCCATGTTTCCTGAGTAGCCTGTGGCGATGACGGGCTTCCCCTGGCGCATGGCCTCAGCCATGGTCAGACCGAGCCCCTCACTCCGATGGAGTGAGACATAGCAGCCACACTCCGCCTTCAATGCCTGGTTGGTGGCGGAGTCCATGTAACCGGACAGGATGCGGATCTCGGGGCGGTCCCGTGCGGCGTAACGAAGCTGCTCCAGATCGGAGATGTGTGAGTCCCCGTTGATGCACTTGATCACCAGTGCGGGACCCTCACCCGGCCGGAAAGCCTGCTTGAAAGCCTCCACCACGCCCAGAGGATTTTTCCTCCGGAAGATGCTGTGGAAGTCGAAGCTGAAGAGGAAGAAGAACCCCTCTGGAATGCCCAGGAGCTTGCGGTCCAGGGCACCAATGGCACCCACAGCACCAAATGGCAGGGGGATGTAATGAACGGGGACTGGAGAAATAGGGGCCAGTGTCTTGCGGATAAATTCGGAAGCCACCCACACCTCATCCACCTCCTGGAAGGCGGAGTGCATGCTCTCGGGAAAGGTTTCCAGCTCCCAAAACCACAGGCCGGCCACCCTGCGCTTGTGAAAATACTCACGGCCCAACCGCTGCCGCACGGAGGAGACACTGTCCGCATTGACGCACAGCAGACAGCAGTCAAAGGCCTCCTCCTCACCCCGCCCGCCTTTTTTTTGATGCTCGTGGAGGGCCTCTTGACGCCCGGGAGGAGAGGAGTCGACCAAGGTTTCAAACGGGATGGACGACTCGCTCAATCCCTGCGCCATGAGGCGGGCGGCCTGACCGACACCGGACTCCGTCCGCAGATACCCGACGAGTTCCAATCCTGGAACGAGTTTGGGCTCCGTCCGTCTCAGAGGCGGAAAGACTGGCGCTGGTATCAACCGACTTGGGAGCATGAACTGCTTCACCCCTTGTTGCCTGATCCATTCGATCAGGCGGACAGCATCCCGTCCCTGGGGATCCCGGAACGTTGCGATGAGATCCTGGCGTGCCTCCCGCAACAACAGGGCCAGCCGCGGAAGCATGGGGGCCTGGCTGGTAGAGAAGCACGGTTCATTCAACCAGTCGAAGAATGGCTCCTCTCCACCCGGGGAGAAGGGCGACAGAGGCGGCACACGATGTTCCTTTTCTGCTTTGACCAACTCCTTCAGAAAGATCCTGCGCAAGCTGCGGGAGATGAGTTCCCCACTGGCAAACCTGAGGAAGGGGTACTCGGCCGTGGTGTCGGCGCACTCCTGCTCCGCCAGGTGGACGGCCCGGATGTAGGAGCGGGTAAGCTCGGTCAAAGCTTCATGCTCACTGAGCAGCACCCGCGGCCGACCCTGATGGTGACGGGTGAGCAGGTGTGGAGCCTTCTCATCCAGGCCACTATAATGGAAAAAAGAAAGCCGCCTGTTGTTGACGAAGTAAGTGCCGTTTTCCAGGGTGACATGGCGCTGGTCCACGTTCCAGTACGCGACATTGAAGGTT
>JBGGMQ010000456.1:0-2551 GCA_041287975.1 Verrucomicrobium sp.
TGGCTCCCCGGTGGCGGTGGTAAAAAGGGTCAGGGACAAGGTCAGGGCGGTGGAGCCAAGCGCAAAGCCGCCGCGGCAGCTGCCGAAGCCACACCTGCTCCCGTTGCAGCCCAATAGTTAGTTGATTCTCCCAGATTCTTCAGAGATCACCCGCCCCAGCCCGGTCACTCCGGTCTGGGGCTTTTTTGTTCCCATCGCTCCCAGCATGTGTAACCCATGTTCTGAACCTAAAGCGTTACCTATGTATTGAACCAGCGCTGCCCACTGACGCACCGCCCCCACTCCGGGCTTGAACTCGCCGCCGTTCCTCCGTAGTCTCGGCGCCCCATGCGCCGCCGCCACTTCCTCACCCTTTCTGCCCTCGGTCTTGCCGGTTTCCCCGGCTGCCGGAAAAAGGCGGACCCGTCTGTGGTGCGCTTTGGCCATTTCCCGAATATCACTCACGTTCAAGGTCTTGTAGCCCACCACCTCTCGCGCCAGGGCAAAGGCTGGTTTGAAGAACGGACCGGTCTCAAAGTGGAGTGGTACACCTACAATGCCGGCCCCTCCGCCACGGAGGCCATCTTCGCCGGAGGCCTCGATGTCACGTACATTGGGCCCAGCCCGGCCCTCAATGCCTACGCCAAGTCCGGCGGCAAGGAGATCCGAGTGCTGGCAGGCGGAGCGGATGGCGGCAATGCCCTCGTGGTCCGCCCTGCGGCAGGCATCACCCAGCCATCCGACTTTCGCGGTAAGAAGATCGCCAGCCCTCAATTGGGCAACACCCAGGACGTACAAGTGCGCGCCTGGCTCCTGGAGCAGGGGCTGAACATCACGCTCACAGGAGGCGACGCGCATGTGCTCCCCACCCAGAATGCCGACCAGCTGGCTCTCTTCCAAAAAGGCGAAATTGACGCGGTCTGGACCGTGGAGCCCTGGGTGACCCGGCTTGAGAATGAAGCAGGCGGCAAGATCTTCCTGCAGGACACGACGACCAACGTGACCCTTCTTGTCGCCAGTGCGGAAATGATCAACGAACGGCCCCAAGTCGCCAAAAAGGTCGCCACCGCCCATGAGGAGCTGACGGAATGGATCCTCGCGCACCCGGCCGAAACGAAGGCGATGGTGAAGTCGGAGCTGACGGATCTCACCGGGAAAGCTCCCGCGGATGCCCTCGTCGAAAAGGCCCTCTCCCGCACCATCGTCACCAAGGAAGTTTCCCGGGAATCCCTGGAGCGAATGGTTGCAAGTGCCAACAAGGTGGGCTTTCTGAAAGGAATTCCCAATCTCGATGATCTCTTCCCGAAGCTTTGATTTTACATGAGTGTTAACGATGAACTCCAGAACATTGCTCCGGCCAAGCTCATTGTGGAGGGGGTGTCGAAATCCTTCAAATCCCGCAATGGGACGGTCAAGGCACTCGACAATGTGAGCCTGGAAGTGGGTGAAGGGGAGTTCGTCTGCCTGGTCGGCCCCAGTGGTTGTGGCAAAAGCACGCTGTTGAACCTCATTGCAGGGCTGGAGATGCCCGACAGCGGCCGCCTGCTGGCGAATGGCAACCCCATTCTGGGCCCCGGCCGGGACCGCATGGTCATGTTCCAGGAGCACGCACTCTTCCCTTGGCTGGATGTCACGGGCAATGTCATGTTCAGCCTCAAGCTCAAGCCAGGTCTGACTGACAAAGAGCGCCAGGATGTGGCTGCCTATTACCTGAAGCTGGTGGGACTGGAGCGGTTCGCCCACTCGAACATTCACGAACTCTCAGGTGGCATGAAACAGCGCGTGGCTCTCGCCCGCGCCCTGGCTCCGAACCCCCGCGTCCTGCTCATGGACGAACCCTTCGCGGCCCTCGACGCAATGACGCGTGAGCAGCTCTACACCGACATCCAGCGCATCTGGGCGGCCCGCAAGAAAACCATCATCTTCGTCACACACAACGTCCGCGAGGCCGTCTGCCTGGGGGATCGCGTGGTCCTTTTCAGCCCCAATCCGGGCCGCATTCGCGAGCAGTTCAAAGTCGAGCTGCCCCGCCCTAGAGATATCAACAGCGTGGAGCTGGCCGCCCACTCCACTGAAATCACCCGTGCGCTCAAAAGCCACGTCGTCGCCCGGGAGGTGTCCGAATGAAACGCGTCCTTATCATCGTCCTTTTCTTCTCTGGTCTGATTGGCATCTGGCAGGCCATCTGTGCGGCTGGCATCTGGTCGCCCGTACTGCTGCCCGAGCCTCTGACCGTGGGCCGTTATCTCTGGGCCGCCATTTTGGATGGGTCCTTGGTCGACAGCGCCTGGGTCACCACCAAGCGCCTGCTTGTCGGCTACGCCATCGGCTGCCTCCTCGGCCTCCCACTGGGTCTGCTCACGGCCCGCAGCATCTGGCTGAGCGATACCGTGGGCGTGCTGGCGCTCGGTTTGCAGACCCTGCCCAGCGTCTGCTGGGTGCCGCTGGCGCTTCTTTGGTTCGGTCAGACCGAGGCCGCCATGCTCTTCGTGGTCGTCATGGGCACCCTTTGGTCCGTCCTCATCGCCGTGGACAACGGCGTGCGCAACCTCCCGCCGATCTACGTCCGAGC
>JBGGMQ010000457.1:0-7154 GCA_041287975.1 Verrucomicrobium sp.
TTGCTTTACCAGCACCTTTTCTGGTTCCTGGGTCACCCTGAAGTGTACGTGCTGATCCTTCCCGCGATCGCCATCGTGTCGGACGTTATTCCCGCGAACATCCGTCGCCCTCTCTGGGGCTACAAGTCAATGATCTACGGCGTTCTTACGCTGGGCTTCCTGAGCTTCATCGTGTGGGCTCACCACATGTACCTCACGGGCATGGGACCGGTGGTTTCCACTTTCTTCCAGATCACCACGGTTTTGATCTCTGTGCCATCAGTGATCCTTCTGACCTGCCTGATGATCACTCTTTGGGGCGGCTCCATCCGCTTCAACACGGCGATGCTTTTCGCTTGTGCCTTCCTTCCCATGTTCGGTATCGGTGGTCTTACGGGTCTGCCTCTGGCTTTCAGCACGATCGACCTTTTCCTGCATGATACCTACTACGTGATTGGTCACTTCCACTATGTGGTGGCTCCGGGCACGATCTTCGGTCTCTTCGCTGGTATCTATCACTGGTACCCGAAAATCACCGGTCGCTTCATGAGCGAGAAACTGGGCCGTCTGCACTTCTGGCCTTCCCTGGTGTTCATGAACCTCCTGTTCTCGCCAATGCTCATTCAAGGCATGGCTGGTTTCCACCGTCGCTGGCATGATGGCGGCATGGCTTTCCAGGGCACCACTGGTGGTGAGTGGATGGGCATTCCGTTGCTCAAGCTGAATGAAGTGATGTCCTTCGCCGCATGGGGCCTCGCCCTGGCGCAGGTGCCCTTCATCATCAACCTGTTCTTCAGCATCAAAGGCGGCAAAAAGGTCAAATCCGACAACCCCTGGCATGCGACCACTCTGGAGTGGGCGACGCCAACACCTCCCGGGCATGGCAACTTCCTTGAAGACC
This sequence comes from Verrucomicrobium sp., assembly GCA_041287975.1. Taxonomy (GTDB): domain Bacteria; phylum Verrucomicrobiota; class Verrucomicrobiia; order Verrucomicrobiales; family Verrucomicrobiaceae; genus Verrucomicrobium. The sequence continues at coordinate 881 of JBGGMQ010000457.1, forward strand.
CTGTCGTTTACCGCGATGCTTACGACTACAGCGTTCCCGGTGCTGAAACTGACTACTCCCCGCAGTGGCTGCCTGAAGGCGTGAAGCCTGAGGAAAAGCTGACGCACATGCACTAATTGGCCGGCCCAACCGCTCCATCCATCCCTCTCAACTGACAACTTTCCTGCTCTGATGGAAATTCCCTATACCGTCAAACCCCGGCCGGACACCGGTTTGTTCAACGCGAAGATCGGCATCTGGCTGTTCCTCGCCTCCGAAGTGATGCTTTTCGGCGGCCTGTTCTCCGCCTACATCTTCCTGCGCATCGCTCCTGAAGGCCCCTGGCCAGTACAGGTGCTGACTGTGACTTGGGGATTCATCAACACCCTGGTGCTGATCTTCTCCAGTGTCACCGTGCTCCAGGCGTGGGTGGCGTTGAAGTTGCGAAACTTCCGGATGTTCCAGGTCTGGATGACGCTGACCATCCTCTGCGCCGCAGGTTTCATGTGCATCAAGTCCGTGGAGTATTACGACAAGTTCCACCACTACGGTGTTCTCCTGAAGGACGGCAGCTCCGCTGAAGGTCACTTCCCCGAGGCTCATCCGTACCACATCAAGTTTGATGAGGTGAAGACGGTCACGCTGGCAGTAAAGCCTCACGACAAAGGTCTCTTTGGCATTGCACTGTTCCGTCACGGTTCAGATGCAGCGTTTCTGAAGTACCTTGAAGAAGGCAGCAAGCCTGAATTCAAAGATGCAGAAGGCAACGTTCTCACTTTGAACAAGGACACGCTTGAGGGCCTGCTGAACAAGGCCAAGAACAAGTATGACGCCAATGGCAAGTGGACACCTGATGACTTCGTCGTTCTTACCGCGACCAGCCCGCTCAAGTTTGACATCCCGCCATCGAAACTCTTCGACAACGCCTACGATGCTCACAAGGCCAACTTCCGTGATGGTACGGTGATCGAGGGTCGCCTGGCCTATGATTCCATGCACCTGGAAGTGGATCGTATCGATCTTCGGCGTCTCTTTGCAGCGGATGAAAAGAGCGACCAGAAAGCCTTTGAGAGTGTGCAACATGCCGACATCTGGCGCATTCTCGGGGGCGACTGGAAGCAGAAGTTCAATGAGCACCACGATGCAGAGCTCAAGAAGTTCAACGAGAAGCACAAGGGCAAGCAGCAACCCATGGACAACAGCGACTACGTTCGCCATGTCTATGCGATGAAGCTCAGTCTGGACGAGGCTCATGGCCATGCCAGCACGACCAACAAGTCTGACAAACCTGCGAACGTCGCTTCCGAAGCTCCCGAAAGCGGCCACAGTGCGGACGCTCACGCCGCTGGTGGCCACGGTCACCCTGAAGTCGTCATCGCGAAGAAAGACATCTCATTTTGGTCCAACTTCACTCCCAAGTACGGCAACTACTTCGCCATCTACTTCACACTGACGGGTCTCCACGGTCTGCACGTGATCGGTGGCGCCTTGGTGCTCAGCCACATGTTGCTCTTTGGCAAACGTATCTACGACAAAGATCCTGATCACCTGGCCAACCGGGTGGAAGTGGGCGGCTTGTTCTGGCACTTTGTGGACCTTGTCTGGATCTTCCTCTTCCCGCTCCTCTATCTCCTCTAACCTGACTTTCCGGTCCTTCAGGGGCCGGAGCGTTGTTCCTCTCCCCATTTTTCCTACCATGGCTCACGACCATCACGACCACGACAGTCCGGAATACTACAAGAAGCAGTCCAAGATCATCTGGATGGTCGGGGGTGTGCTCGTCCTTGGCACCCTCATCACGGTGGGCGTCATGGATCTGGACATGGGTTCTCGCGCTGCGAACATTGCCTTCGGTATGTTCATCGCCGCGATCAAGGCCAGCTTCGTAGCGTTGATCTTCATGCACTTGAAGAGTGAGCGCGGCCTCATCTACAAGGTCCTCTTCTTTACCGTTGTGTTCGTGCTTGGTCTGTTTGTGCTGACGTATCTTGGCTACGCAGACCCACTTCATTCCAAGTTCATTCCTTACTGATTCTCTGCGATGTCCCTCAAAGGCTTCCACGTTCTCTTCATTGCCCTTGCCTTTCTCTGCTCTGCGGGTTTTTGGGCCTGGACAGTGATGGTGCCGGAGCAGGCGAGGGAAGCGAAAGCCGTGATCGCTGGCAATTTCAGCGGTTCGCTGGCTCTGGTGCTGCTGGTCTACGGCATCTGGTTCGTCGTCAAGAAGAGCAAGACCATCAAGGTTTGATTTTCCCCCATGAATCTCTCCCACTTGCATCAACTCGCCTGCGCGGTCTGCCTCCCGGACCAGTCCTCTGAGGTTGCCAAGGCCTCCAACACGGCCATCCTGTTCATGGTGATCGTCGTGTTTGGCATGCTCGGGTTGATCGTCAAAATCATGTTCAATTTCGCACGCAAGCAGCGTGAATTCGAAAAATCGTCCCTGTAATTTCCCATGACTCCTGATTCGATGATGACCCTTGCCACCCTGAACAAGCTTTTGGGGATCCCTGCCCTTGCCTCAGAGCACGGGGAGATGGTGGACCACATGCTTGAGCTGGTGCACTGGTTCATGCTGCTCCTTTTTATTGGCTGGTCCGCTTTCCTGGTGGTGGTATTCACGAAATTCCGCCAGAAGGCCCATCCCAAAGCAGACCACCATGGTGTCCGCGGCCATGCATCCACCCACATCGAAATCGGCGTCGTCATCGTGGAAGCCATTCTTCTTCTCGGCTTCGCCTTCCCCATGTGGGCACAACAGTCAGACAAGTATCCCTCCGGCAACAACGTTCTGAAGATGCGTGCGGTGGGTGAGAAGTTCCTGTGGAGCTTTCAGTACAGTGGTCTCGATGGCACGATGGGGCGCACTGCACTCAAGTACATCAATGTGGGCTCGAATCCTCCGAACACCATTGGTCGGGACATGAAGGACCCGAATGCCAAGGACGACTTTGTGAAAGTGGGGGTGATGACGCTGCCTGTGAACCGCCCCGTGATCGTGGATGTGACGAGCAAGGACGTGATTCACAATCTCGCCTTGGTGCCGATGCGGATGGCCCAGGATGCCACCCCCGGAGTACGCAGTCATGCTTGGTTCAAGCCGACCAAAACCGGAAGCTGGGACATCATCTGTGGTCAGCTTTGCGGTCCAGGGCACTCCGGTATGAAGGCCACTCTGGAAGTGATCGAGCAGAAAGAGTTTGATGAGTTCATGAAGGAAAATAGCGAGAGCGCCAAGACCACCTTCGAAGCTGCGGAAGCCGACGCTGCCAAGGCCGCTGCGAATCCTGCTCCCGGTACCCCCGCTGCCGCTCCGGCCGCCCACTAAGGAGACTGACTCAGGCGCCTCGCCTGAATCTTCTTTTTGCTCGTTGATTCCTCTTTAGTTTCTGACAAACGGCAAGGCTCCGGCTTTGCCGTTTCTTATTTTCACCCCCTGTGAGCCATGGTCTGGACCCGATTTCAAAAGCTGGCACTGGTAACGTTTATTGCAGTGGAGGTGCTCATTTTTGTTGGAGCGGTGGTGCGCGCAACAGGTTCAGGCTTGGGGTGCCCTGACTGGCCACTGTGTTATGGTTGCTGGACTCCGCCCACCAAGGCGGAGGACATTGATTTCTCGAGGCTGAAGATTGAGAAGTTCCGGGAAAAAGCCGCGCGTTTGGGACGTGATCCCAAGACAATTACACAAGAGTCGCTGAAGGCGGAGTTTGATCCCGTCGCGACATGGGTGGAGTACATTAACCGCCTGACCAGTCTTCCCGTAGGACTGGCGGTGACAGCACTGCTGGTCGCATCGTTCTGGCAGATCGGAGCGGGACGATTCACGGCCTTTCTAGGAGGGCTGGCGTCATTTGCCCTCGTGTTGGTAAACGCATGGCTAGGAGCCCGGGTGGTCTTGAGTGGACTGAAGCCAGGCATCATCACTTTGCACATGGCTTTGGCGATCCTGCTGCAGTGTGTCTTGGTTTACACGGCGTGGCGGGGCACGGCTCAGCCATGGAAGCTTCCGGTCATTGCACCCGGGGCAAGAGCCCTGCACTGGATCGGACTTTCTCTTTTTGCATTGGTGGTGCTGGAGGGGGTGATGGGCTCACAAGTGAGGGAGATGACAGATCACCTGGCCATGTTGCACGCCGGGGAAAAGCGGGAGTTGTGGGTGCAGGAGTTGGATCAAACGGTGGTGTATCTGCTGCATCGCAGCTTCTCCTGGCTCATCCTTGGGGCGGCCTTTTTGTTCAGTTGGAAGGCTGGCCTGGTTCTCGGACGCACGCGTTGGCTCGAGAAGGGAATCTTAGCCTTGGTTTGTGCTCAGATGGTCTTGGGAGTGGTCCTGTCCCAAGTAGGAATTGTTCGCATCGCACAGATTCTCCACATTGGCTTGTCTTCCCTGCTAGTGAGTGGATTGTTCCTCTGGCTGCTGGGCAGCTACCAGGGTTTGAAGGTTGCCAGGTTAGGCGGGCCTCCACCCCTTGGTGCTCCCACTCCTTCCGTCCCTGTCTAGTCTGCCGCCGTATAGCGTCCCGATCTCTCCTGTAATGTCTGAGACAGTCACTGCATCCAGTTCCCCGTCCGCCGGCGCCATGAAGGACTTCATGGCGTTGACCAAATTCCGGCTCAGCATGTTGGTGATCGTCACCACCTTCGTGGGTTACTGGTTGGGACGCAGTGGGAAGGATCTGGACCCCTGGCTGATGTTTCACACCTTGTTGGGCAGCACGCTGGCAGCGTTTGGCGCAGGGGTTTTCAACCAGTTGATGGAGATAGAGCCTGACAAGCGGATGAATCGCACCGCAGACCGACCGCTGCCTTCCCGCCGAATGGAGCCTGGCCTCGCTTTCGGCGTGGGTTGGCTGCTGAGCGCCTTTGCACTCCTGCACTTGGGGAAGATGGTGAATATCGAGGCGGCGGCCCTCTGCGCCATGACGCTCGCGGTTTACCTCTTCATTTACACCCCGATGAAGCAGCAATCGACTTGGAACACGATTGTCGGGGCAGTCTCAGGGGCGCTTCCGCCCCTGATCGGTTGGGCTGGAGCTGCCGGCCCTCCTGTAGCTGAAGATGTGTACTTCCGCGTGTCACTCATCAGTTCTTCAGGCGCGATCTACCTGTTCTCCTTGCTCTTCCTCTGGCAGTTGCCCCATTTCCTGGCGATCAACTGGATGTACCGGGATGAGTATCGCAAGGGTGGCTTTGTGATGTGGGCCAATGAGGATGAAACCGGTGGCAAGACTTCCAAACTCGCGATGATCTTCTCCCTCTGCGCGGTCGCACTGGTCCTTTTGCCACCGCTGGCGGGCGACACGAGCGTGTGGTTTCTGCCGTTTGGCCTGCTTGCGAACCTGCCTCTCGTCTGGCTGGCGTGGAAGTTTCGAAAAGTACGGGACCGCGCCGGCGCACGGAAACTCTTCTTTTTCACCCTGATGTATCTGCCCATCATGCTGGGAATCAGTATGGTTTTCTGGAAGTCGTGAGCCTTGCGTGGCAATTTGACGCACAGTGGATTGTCCGTTCGTAAGACTTTTCGTTGCTCCTACATTTTGCGTTCGCTGTCTTGCTCCCTTTTTTTGAATCGCCGCTTCCTATTTCATGAGTACTCCGCCCCCTCCTGCCAGTGAATCTCCTCAACGCATCAATCCGCTGACGATCTGGATCCCGATCATCGTGATTGCCTGCGGCGTGGTGATCGGCTGGAACTACATGGTAATGCAGATGAAGAAGGAGCGGGAAGTGGCAGCGGGCTTGGTGGAAGAACGCCTGCCCATGCTTTCCCGTCTGGAAAAGAACATCGGTTTCGTCGAGCGCAGCGGAGAGAAAGTCGAACTCGCAGCGCTGAAGGGCAAAATCATCGTGGCCTGCTGGGTGTACACCCACTGCCCCCGGGGTTGCTCCGGTGTGGTTGGTGAGTTGCTTTCCCTGCACAATGACCTGGATGCGAATCCCGACGTCCACTTCCTTTCTGTGAGCGTTGATCCCGCCGATGGGCCTGAGCAGCTGAAAAACTTTGCAGACGGTCTGAAGATCACTGGGAAGAACTGGTGGTTTGTGAACGGCGACACCAAAGAGCTCCGCTCCTACATGACGCGCTACTTTGGTTTCCAGGGAGTTCAGGACGTGCCAGAGAAAGACCGCCTGTCCCCGGACGACAAGTACATTCACGACATGAAGGTTGCCTTGGTGGATCACAAGGGACACGTGCGCGGGATGTATGACGTGGCCAGCTTTGACCCCGAGTACAAAGCTTTCTGGAAGGACAAGATCCGCAAGGACATCGCCACGCTCCTGAAGGACAAGGCCG